>JBGQCW010000006.1:0-16053 GCA_041495565.1 Candidatus Acidiferrum sp. | reverse complement strand
GACCTGGTAGAAAAGGTCCTGAAGGCCATGGGGGCGGAGTTTTTTTTCGACGCGGTGGCGATACGGCCGGGGAAGCCAGCGGTGTTTGGCTTTTGCCAGAGGAAGCCGGTGTTTGGGTTGCCGGGGAATCCGGTTTCGACGATGGTGACATTCGAATTGTTCGTGGCGCCGGCGATCGATTTGTTGAGCGGAGCCGAGGCGCGGGCTTTGCCTTTGGTGGGGGCGCGGCTCGCGGAAGCGCTAAAGGAAAAGCCGGGGATGACACATTTTCTGCCGGCGCGGGTGGAGTGGCGCGGATCGGCGCCAGAAGTGAAGGCTTTGCAATGGCAGGGATCGGGGGACATTGCGGCGCTTGCGAAGGCGAACTGTTTTTTGGTTGTGCCGGCGGACCGGGAGAAGATCGAGGCAGGGGAGAGGGTATCGGTGTTGCTGAGGAAGGACGTAGTCTAGCGCACGGAGATGGCGAAGCTATCGCACTACGGGAAGAAGGGCGAAGTGAGGATGGTGGACGTGTCGGCGAAGGCGGTGACGACGCGGACGGCGGTGGCGCAGGGATTCGTAAAGATGAAGCCGCGTGTGGTGCGGGCCGTCAAGCGGCTGAAGAACCCGAAGGGGAATCCGCTGGAAGTTGCGCGGATTGCGGGGATTGCGGCGGCGAAGAGGACTGCAGAGTGGATACCTCTTTGTCATCCACTGCCGCTCACGCACATTGATGTGACCGCACGGCTGTGCCAGAATGGCGTGGAAGTGCGCTCCACAGTGACGACGGCCGCACAGACGGGCGTGGAAATGGAAGCCCTGGTCGCCGTGGCCGCCGCAGCCCTCACGGTCTACGACATGTGCAAAGCTCTCGATAAAGGGATGGAAATTACGGACATTGTTCTCGTCAGCAAGAGCGGCGGGAAGAGCGGGGATTTTCATCGAAAGAGCGTTCCGTTGAAGGGCAGAGAATGAGTGCGGCGGGCGGAAAATCCGTAAAGTTGCTGCTGGCAGAGGATAATCCGCTGGTGCGCGACCTGATCGTGAAAGGGCTGGAGCCGTTTTGCGAGGTCGAGACTGCCACGGACGGAGCAGACGCGCTGCTCAAGGTGATTGATGATCCGCCCGACGTAATCCTCTGTGACTACAAGATGCCGGGGCTGGACGGGCGCCAGCTTTTTGAAAAGCTGCGTGGGCGCCAGGCGACCAAGCACATCCCGTTCCTATTCATGGCCAGCCGCCCGGATATCGAGGAACGGCTGCGGCCGCTGGTGGACGGTGTCGAGGACTTCATCCCCAAGCCATTTCTGGTGAAAGACCTGGTGCGCGTCACGAAAAAAGTTGTCGACCGATTGCACCTCGAAAAACTGCAGAAGAAGGCGTCACGGCCGGGAGTCATTCAAGGGCGGCTGGAAGAGATGAGCATGATCGACCTGATGCAATCGCTGGAAATGGGACAGAAGTCGTGCCGGTTGATCGTGCGGCAGGGCGGCACCCAGGGCGAACTGTATTTTGCGAGCGGCCAGTGCCGGGACGCAAAAATCGGCAACGCAGAAGGCGACGAAGCGGTTTACAAGGTGGTGTTGTGGACGGCGGGAGAATTTGAGATCGATTTCAACGCGGCGAATGCCTCGACGCGGAAGACCACGACGCGAAATACGACTGGCCTATTGCTGGAAGCGATGCGGCTGATGGACGAAGCCAATCGCGATGCGGTAGAGACGCAGTGAACCTATTCCAGAAACCTTCCCGATGCGCATAGCGGTCCTTACCATCAGCGATACCGCGGCAAAAGGCGAGCGCGAGGATTTGTCGGGGCCTGCGGTGGTTGCATTCTGTCGTGGGCTAGGATGGGAAGTCACCTCGGCTTTGCGCGTGTCGGACGATCCTGCAGATATCCGGGAGCAGTTGCGGGCCCTTGCGGACTCGGGGCATGTGGATGTGCTTTTGACGACGGGCGGCACGGGGATCGGGCCGCGGGACAACACGCCCGAAGCGACGCAAGCCGTGGCGGACCGCATCGTGCCTGGAATTTCTGAAGAGATACGGCGCAGAGGGCTGGAGCATACGCCGACGGCGGTACTTTCTCGCGGCACGGCAGCGGTGCGGAACAAGACGCTCATCGTCAATCTGCCTGGAAGCCCCAAGGGCGCGGTCGAATCACTGGAAGCTGTGGCGGCCTTGCTGCCTCATGCGGTGAAAGTGCTGCACGGCGCGCGCCACGACTAATTGCTTCTGCTACAGATCCAGCAGCAACTCAGTTTTCGTGAAGAGCGGTGCGGGCGATTGAGCAGCGTGTGGCTGGCGCTGAATTTCTAGAGGGACTCGATCAGTTCATCAACGGACAATTTCACGTCGCGCAGAATGGCGCGCAACAAACCTGGACCCAACGTCTCACCCGAATGAACCGGAACGGCAGTGGCTCGTCCATCTGGGTGTTTGAGAAAAACATGACTGCCGCGGGCGCGATCCACGACGAAGCCTGCCTTTTCCAGTGCGCGGACAATTTCTCTTCCCTTGACGCGGGGAAGACGAGTCATAAGGAAATCTGCTGGATGCCGACGAGTTCGAGGGGGCCGGTGTGGTTATTTTTTTCTTCGAGACATAGTGCGATGACTTCGCGGACGCGTTTCATGAGAGTGTCGAGCGTCTTGGCCTGCGTGTGACACCCACGCAGGGAGGGAACCGTGGCCATGTAGTAGCCGTCCTCGTCCTGTTCGATCAACACAGTAAATTTTCTCTTTGGCTTCACGAGAGGGCCCTCCTGAAGTGATTCTATCATGAGGAGCAGACCGCCTGAGAATTGGGAATGCAGTTTCAAGAGGGACCGAGGACAATTGACCCGGAAAAAAGGCGATGTCTCCGGCAGGCGGATTCAGGATTCTTAGGTTGACCGAATCCTGAATCGAGTCAAGAATGCTTGCACCATGGCACAGAAACTATCCGACAAGAAACTAGCAGTTTTGGGGACCGGCAAGCTCGGCGGGATTTTGCTTCGAGCCTATTTGAAGCAAGGCCTCTTCGCGCCGAAGCACGTTACGGCGACGGTGAAGCACGGCGAAAAGGCCGCGGCGCTGGCGAAGGAGCTGGGCATTGCCGTGACGACCGAGAATCGCAAGGCCGTGCAGGGCGCGGACATCGTGTTGCTGGGCGTGAAGCCGCAAGTGGTGGGCGAGATACTCAAGGAAATTGCGCCCAAGCTGAATGCGAAGACGCTGGTCATCTCCGTCGCGGCGTCGGTGTCGACGAGCTACATCGAGCAGCGTCTGCGCGGGAAAGTGCCGGTGGTGCGGGCTATGCCGAATACTCCGTCGGCCGTGGGATGCGGCATGACGGGAATTTGCCGCGGCGCGCACGCGGGTGCGGAGCACCTGGAAATGGCGCAGGAGATGTTCAACGCGGTGGGGCGCACGGTGGTGGTTGACGAAAAAAACATGGATGCGGTTACGGGGCTTTCGGCGAGCGGGCCGGCGTTTGCGTATATCATTCTCGAGTCGCTGGCGGAGGCTGGCGTGAAAGTGGGCTTGCCGCGCGATATTGCGACGCTGTTGGCGGCGCAGACGATGAAGGGTGCGGCCAGCGTGGTCCTTGAAACGGGCGATCACCCGGCGCTACTGAAGGACGCCGTGACGACGCCCGCGGGGTGCACCATCGACGGCATTCTGGAGTTGGAAGAGGGCAAGCTGCGAGTGACGCTGATCAAAGCCGTTGTGAAAGCCACCAGCCGCGCGGGAGAGCTACTGTTCGAGAAGTAGCAGCCTCGATCGGGATCGTGACCCTCGAGATGAGATGGTTGATTGCGTTGGAATTGATGGTAGGATGCTGCGCGTGAGAGTGTAATGCCGAGCGAATACCTTCCTGTGCTTCTCTACGCGGCGCTGGTGATCGCGTTTCCAGCGGTGACGCTGGTATTGGCAAAGCTCATCCGTCCGTCGTCCACGAGCGTCGGCGCGAAGTTGAAACCGTACGAGTGTGGTATCCCGCCAGAAGGGGATGCGCGGCGGCGGTACTCCGTGCGGTTTTATATCATCGCCATGCTGTTCGTGATTTTTGACGTGGAGACGATGTTTCTGATCCCCTGGGCGATTTTGTACAGAGGATGGGTCGCGATGCACATGGGGATTTTTGCGCTCGTCTCCATGCTGGTGTTTCTTGGGATCTTGCTGGTTGGATATCTGTGGCTGTACAAGAAGGGCGCGCTGGAATGGGCTTAGCCGAAAGGCGTTTCAACCTTCTCGGCGACGTCATTCCCGGCAAGAGTCGTTCTGATTGACGGGTTTCGCGGCGTGTGTTAGAAACGCGGCGTTCGAATTTTTGGCTGCTCCACCGTTGTTGGTTGTGAACGCGGAGCCGTTCACTGTAACCTGCTGCACCCAGGGTCAATGGCTGACGAGCCGAAGCAACCACAACCACCTCCAGTGCCCACGGGCGATAAACCCGCGAGCACGCCATCTCCCGTCTCAACTCCCGCTGCGAAGCCCGCTGATGCGGGTGCGCCTGCCGGGCCTGCGAAGCCGGCGGCGCCTGCTCCTCCTAAGCCTCCCGTGGTATTGCAGACCCCGCTCAACAACGAGTTGGTCTCGCGGTTTCGAGCCAAGTTCGGCGCGGCCATCCTGGAAGCGATGGAGGACCGTAAACAGGCGATTCTTACCGTCGAGCGAGACCGGCTGGCGGAGATCGCGCTGTACACACGGGACGAAGAAAAGTTCGAGATGCTGGCGGACTTGACGGCGGTGGATTGGCCGAAGCGCGAGAAGCGCTTTGATGTGGTGCTCAATCTGTACTCCTTCGCGAAAAACGAGCGTCTGCGGCTGAAGGTGCACGCCGCGGATGGAGAAGAAGTGCCGAGTGTGGTGGGTGTCTGGCTGGCTGCGAATTGGCTGGAACGGGAAGTGTTTGACATGTTCGGGATCGTTTTCTCCGGACATCCGAATCTGAAGCGCATTCTGTTGCCGGACGAGTGGCAAGGCTATCCGCTGCGAAAAGACTACGACATCCTGCAGCAGGACACGGCGTGGGTGCGGGAAAACCTGGGCATCGAGAGCGGTCAGTAAGACGGGGTTAGCTGCGAAGAGGAGACGACGCTGAGTATCGAAGCCACAAAAGATCACAACACGCTGCTCGGGGCGGAAGAGCTGGTCATCAATATGGGACCGCAGCATCCGTCGACGCACGGCGTGCTGCGCGTGATCCTCAAGCTCGATGGGGAGCGGGTAACCGGTTCGGAGTGCGTGATCGGGTATCTGCACCGCGGCGTCGAGAAAATCGCGGAGAACCGCACGTATCAGCAGTTTGCGCCGTACGTAGACCGCATGGACTACGTCGCGGCGGTGAGCAATGGCCTGGGATATTGCGAAGCGATTGAAAAACTCTTGGTGGTGGAAGCGCCGCCTCGCGCGCGCGTGATTCGAACGATTCTTACGGAGCTGCAGCGAATCGCCAGCCACCTCTTGTGGCTGGGGACGCATGCGCTGGACATCGGCGCGCTCACTCCGCTCTTCTACTGCTTTCGCGAGCGGGAAGAAATTCTGAAAATTCTGGAAAAGTATTGCGGGGCGCGCCTGACCACGCATGCGTTCCGCATCGGCGGGCTGCAGTATGAAGCTTATGACACGTTTGAAAAAGATGTGGAGCGCTTCTGCAAGGATTTCGAATCGCGCATCGTTGAATACGAAGCGTTGCTGACGCAGAACCGCATCTGGATTGGGCGCACGAAGGGCGTGGGTATCCTGACCGCCGAAGATGCCATCGCGTTTGGCGTGACTGGGCCGGTGCTGCGGGCCAGCGGTGTGAAATGGGACATTCGCAAGGCGATGCCCTACGCGGCTTACGACCAGTATAAATTCGAAATTCCCGTGGGGACGACGGGTGATACGTACGACCGTTATCTGGTGCGCATGGAAGAGATGCGGCAATCGCGGCTCATCTGCTTGCAGGCCATCGAGAACATTCCGAGCGGGCCGATCCTGGCGAAAGTGGGGAAGGTGCTGAAGCCGCCGCCGGGCGAGGTCTATCACGCGATCGAAGGGCCCAAAGGCGAGCTGGGGTATTACGTGGTCAGCGATGGAACCGTGCAGCCGTATCGCGTGCGCATCCGTCCGCCGTCGTTCATCAATTTGCAGGCGTTTGACCGCATGGTGCGGGGGCACTTGGTGGCAGACGTAGTGGCGATTATTGGGACCATCGATATCGTGTTGGGGGAAGTCGACCGGTGAGGTCGCGAAAAAGAATGACCGGTAAGGTTGCAGGAGAAATAGACCGCTGATGCATGCCGCATCTCAGGCAACGATCGATTTTCTTAAGCTCTATTGGGCGCCGCTGCTGTGCGGGGTCATCATCGTGGCGGTCCTGCCGCTGATCGCCGGCTATATCGTGCTGATCGAGCGCAAATTGATGGCGGACATGCAAGCGCGGCTGGGGCCCATGCGCGTGGGGCCGCACGGATTGTTGCAGCCCATCGCGGACGCGGTGAAGCTGCTCATCAAGGAAGACATTATTCCGGATGACGCGGACAAACTGGTGTTCTGGCTCGCGCCGGTGTCTTCCGTGGGAGCGGCGCTGCTCGCGATCGCCGGGCTAGCTTTCGGGCCGGCGTTTCAAATTGGAGTAAATCTCAACATCGGAATCTTGTTTGTCGTGGGCATCAGCGCGCTTGGCATTTTCGGTATCGTGCTGGGCGGTTGGGCTTCGAACAGTCACTACTCGCTGATGGGCGCGCTGCGAAGCGCTGCACAGCTCGTGAGTTATGAGACCGCCGCGGGGATGGCGCTGGTGAGCGGTTTGTTGCTCGCCGGCACGCTGAACATCAAGTCGATTGTGGAAGCGCAGGGGACCCAGGGTGTGTGGTTTGGTTTCCTCGCGCCAGTGGCGTTCTTTACTTATCTCGTGGCCTCGATTGCGGAAACGAACCGCGCGCCGTTTGATTTGCCGGAAGCGGAGTCCGAGCTAGTGGCCGGTTATATGACGGAGTTCAGCGGCTTCCGCTGGTCGCTTTACTTTCTCGCGGAATACACGAACATGATCGTGGTCGCTTCGGTGGCAACTACACTTTTCCTGGGAGGCTGGCTGCGGCCCTTCGCGGGCGTCCGCTGGCTGAATTTTCTGGATTTTCTTCCGCCGCTCCTACTGATTGCGATCGGGTGCTACTGCGTCCTGCGCACGCCCAAGCAGCCGACGCGCGTGCAGCAGATTTTCATGCTGGCCGTGGCTGGATTGTGTTTTGTTGTGGCCCTGGTGCTGGCCGGGCCGGTGCTGTTGCCGGTTGTGAAACCGTCGCTCGCGGCGGCGGTGAAGCCTTTTTATGCCGGGATTCACGGCGGCTTCTGGTTCATTTTCAAGGTGAGCGCCTATCTCTATTTTTTCATGTGGCTGCGATTCACGCTGCCGCGCTACCGCTTCGATCAGTTGATGCGGCTGGGCTGGCATTTCCTGATCCCCTTGTCCATCATCAACGTGATCGTGGTTGGTTTGGCTTTGATTGTGGGCAGCTACTTCCATTTGCAAGGCTGGGCGCTGCTCCTGGCCACGACACCGGCGGCCATCCTCGCGCTGGTGGCGGCTCTTATCATTCTGGCCATCGAGCAGAAAAATCAGGCACGGCAGGAAGCCGCGGCGACTACGGATTTTTATGCTGGATAAGGTTATCTTTTATTTTTTTGCGGGAATTGCGGTAGCCGGCGCGGCGCTGATGGTGACGCGGCGGAATGCGGTGCACAGCGCGATCTTCCTGATCACCACTCTGTTGGCAACGGCAGGGATTTTCCTGCAGTTGCGCGCTGAATTTTTGTTTATCGTGCAGATTATTCTGTACGTCGGCGGGATCATGGTGCTGTTTGTCTTCGTGATCATGCTCGTCAACCTGGATGTGGCTCTGCACCAGATCAAATTCGCCCGGCAGAAGTGGGTGGCGCTGATCGTAACTCTGGCTTTGAGTGCGCAGGTTGGGGTGATGTTCTGGACAACGGGAAAGATGCCTGGCCAGGGCTTCCCGATTTTGACGGCGGCGCCGGCGAATCGATTGCCGCCGAATGCCGAAGCAGTGGCGAAGAGTTTGTTTAGTGCGTACCTGCTGCCGTTTGAGATCGCCTCAGTCTTGTTGCTGGTGGCGATGATTGGCGCGGTCGTCATGGCGAAGAAGAGGGCATAGAGAGCTGATGCTGCCGATAGGACATTACTTGTTTCTGAGCATGGCGCTGTTCATTCTTGGCGTCATTGGCGTGATCACGCGGCGCAACGTAATCGTCGTACTCATGTCGATCGAGTTGATCTTGAATGCGGTGAATATCAACCTGGTGGCGTTTTCGCGTTTGTATGGCGATGTGGCGGGGCAGGTCTTCGCGCTCTTTATCATTGCGGATGCCGCGGCGGAGGCCGCCGTTGGATTGGGGATCATCATCGCGTTTTTCCGGAACCGCGAGACGGTGTTGGCGGACGAGATGGATTTGCTGAAGTGGTAGCGTTGCGCGACAGCATGAAAGAAGAAATGAAACTCGTATGACGCCCACGGGCTATTTTCTCGATCATCTTTGGATGATCCCGCTCTTTCCGCTGGCAACGGCGGCGCTGATGCTTTTTGTGGGCAGGCGGCTTCCGAAGACCGGGGTTAGCGTGCTCTGCGTTGGCAGCGTTGGATTGTCCTTTCTCTACGCTGTGGGTGCAGTTTTTCAATTGCTGGCGGCCGATCCGGAGCATCGAGTTGCTCAGCAGATCATGTTTGAGTGGCTGACGCCCGGCTCGATGCAAGTGACTGGCGGGCATCTCGTGAGGTTTGTGGCGGACTGGGGACTGCTTCTGGATCCATTGTCCTGCGTCATGGTTCTTGTGGTGACGGGTGTTGGCCTCCTCATTCACATCTACTCGATTGGCTACATGGCGCACGAGGGCGGCTATTACCGCTTCTTCGGCTACATGAATCTGTTCATGTTCGCGATGCTGACTCTGGTGCTGGCGAACAACCTGCTGCTTATGTTTGTCGGATGGGAAGGCGTCGGCTTGTGCAGCTATTTGCTGATCGGGTTTTATTTTCTGAAAAAGTCGGCGTCCGATGCGGGGAACAAGGCATTCATCGTGAACCGGATTGGCGACGCTGGATTCCTGCTGGGGCTTCTGTTGACAGCGGTAACTCTGGGCACCGTTCGCTTCACTACGGTGGGTTTGCCGGAGTCGGCGGGATATTCGGGAATTCTGCAGTCGCTGCAGGGAGCCGTGGACGCACATGTGTTGGCATCCGGCGCACCCGTGCTGACGGCGATCGCGTTGCTACTGTTCGTCGGCGCGGCCGGAAAATCGGCACAGATTCCGCTGTATGTATGGCTGCCGGATGCGATGGAAGGCCCAACACCGGTGAGCGCGCTGATCCATGCCGCGACGATGGTCACCGCGGGTGTGTACATGGTGGCGCGGATGAACGCCATTTACCAACTCGCCCCGTTTGCCATGGATGTCGTTGCGGTGATTGGCGTGGTGACGGCGATTTTCGCGGCTTCGATGGCGCTGGTGCAGAACGACATCAAGAAGGTGCTGGCCTATTCAACCATCAGCCAGCTTGGCTACATGTTCCTGGCGCTGGGCGTGGGTGCATTTTCAGCGGGTATTTTTCACCTCATGACGCACGCGTTCTTCAAGGCGTTGCTGTTCCTTGGCGCCGGCAGCGTGATTCACGCCATGTCGGGAGAGCAGGACATCCGGAAGATGGGCTGCTTGTGGGACAAAATTTCCATCACTTCGAAGACATTCGTCATCGCGACGCTTGCCATCGCTGGAATTCCTCCCCTCGCTGGATTTTTCAGCAAAGACGAAATCTTGGGGCACGCCTTTGAAAAGAACTTCTCGCTTTGGTTTGTCGGCCTGCTCACAGCAGGGATGACCGCGTTCTATATGTTTCGGCTTTTCTTCCTCACGTTCTCTGGGTACTCGCGTGCCGACGAGGAGGTCGAAAAACATATCCACGAATCGCCACCGGCGATGACCGTTCCGCTCATGATTCTCGCGGGGCTTTCGTTCATTGGTGGATGGATTGGCTGGCCCGAGTCACTCGGGGGAAGTGACCGCTTCGGGAAATTTCTCGAACCCGTGTTGAAAGGTGTTGCATCGGAGACGGGCGCCGGTGAGGCCGCGCACCACAGTGCGCTGGCCGAGTACTTTCCGATGTTAATAGCTATTGTGATTGCCGCCGCGGGAATCTGGCTGGCTTACCAATTCTATCAAACGAAGCGCATTGCCCCGGAATTGGTGGCCGCGAAATTGCCGCGAGTTTACGAATTGCTTTCGCACAAATATTATGTGGACGAGATTTACGATGCCGTCATCGTGAATCGAGTGAAGGATCTCGGCACCGCGCTCGGCCTCTTCGATGCCAACGTGATCGACGGGCTGGGCGTGGACGGAGCGGGCTGGCTGGCACGTTTCGGCTCAACTCTGTCGATCTGGTGGGACAAGTGGGTGATTGACGGGCTGTTGAATTTTGGAGCGAAGTTCACACAGCTCCTCAGCTATCCGATCCGCCTGCTGCAAACTGGGATGTTTTCCAGTTACGCGATGCTGATTCTGGTTGGATTGGTAGTTCTTCTGGCGTATTACGGGCACCACATGCAGACGCTGCTGCGCGGCGTGCACTGAGAGGCGAAGAATGGACTTTCTTGCACATCATATCCTAAGCGTGATTCTGTTCACGCCACTCGTCGGCGCGCTGCTCTTGCTCTTCGTGCCGCGCGAGAACGATGTCGTTCACCGCATCGTAGGCAACATCTTCGGCATGCTCGGCTTCCTGGTTTCGCTGCCGCTGCTCCGATGGTCCAATCCGGGATGGGGTGGATTCGCATTCGAAGAAAATGCCGAGTGGATTCCGTCGATCGGCGCGAGATACCATCTCGGCATCGACGGCATCAGCCTCTTACTGGTCATGCTCACGACGTTGCTGGGGATGATCGCCATCCTGTCATCGTGGAGCGCGATCAAGCAGCGCCAAAAGGAATACTACATCCTGCTTCTCTTGCTCCAGACGGGAATGCTGGGCGTTTTCGTCTCACTGGATTTCTTCCTCTTCTATGTTTTCTGGGAAGTGATGCTCGTCCCGATGTACTTTTTGATTGGCGTTTGGGGCAGCGACCGGCGCCTGTATGCGGCGATCAAGTTTTTCCTCTACACCCTAGCTGGATCGGTCGTGATGTTGCTGGCCATCCTGGCGCTCTACTTCTATGCGCCGGTGCCGGTGGGCGGGACACGCACGTTTGATGTGCCGACGCTCTTGGCGGCCGCGCAGCACTTCACCGATCCGCTGAAGGTTTGGCTCTTCTGGGGTTTCTTCTTCGCGTTTGCGATCAAAGTGCCGATGTTCCCGTTCCACACATGGCTGCCGGACGCGCATACGGAAGCGCCCACGGCGGGCTCCGTCATTCTGGCCGGTGTCCTTTTGAAGATGGGAACCTACGGCTTCATCCGTTTTTCGCTGCCGCTGCTGCCGGCCGACACGGCGATGCGCGCCAAGATTATCCATATCGTGATCGTCCTGTCCTTGATCAGCATCATTTACGGCGCGATCGTTTGCCTGATGCAGAAAGACATGAAGCGGCTGATTGCCTACAGCTCGGTGAGCCATCTTGGCTTCTGCACGCTGGGAATTTTTGCGCTTACGCCAAACGGGCTTGCGGGCAGCGTGCTGCAACAGATCAATCACGGCATTTCCACCGGCGCGCTGTTCTTGATTGTGGGCATGCTCTACGAGCGGCGGCACACGCGCTTGATTTCCGAGTTCGGCGGGCTGGCAACGCCCATGCCGAATTTCGCGGCGATCTATCTCATCATCAGCCTAAGCTCGCTGGGAATGCCGCTGCTGAACGGCTTCATCGGAGAGTTCACGATCTTGCAAGGCGCATTTCAGGTCAGCAAAGCGTGGGCCGCGTGGGGCTCGCTGGGCGTCGTACTGGGCGCGGCATACCTGCTGTGGCTCTACCAACGCGTGATGTTCGGCCCGGTGACGCAGTTTGCCAATGAAGATTTGCCGGACTTGAATTTGCGCGAGTATGCCACGCTCGTGCCACTGGTGATCCTGGCGTTCTGGATCGGCATCTACCCGAAGCCGTTCTTTGCCTTTATCGAAAAGCCCGTGCAGAAAATCGTCGAGCAAGTGAACCCGAAGTTTTACGAAGCCGAGCGCGCAAAATTACCTGCGGCGGAAATCCACGCTGCCGCGGTTGAGGCGAAATAGCCTGCCCGCATGAGCATCCCACTCATCGACGCGATTCGCACCTACCTCCAGGGAGACGGCGCCGTCATCCTGCCGGAGATGGAGCTGGTCCTCTTTGGCTTGGGGATCATGCTGATTGATTTTTGGATCGAGGAAAAAGAGAAATATCTAAACGCCGGCCTCGCGCTGGCAGGAACCATCTTCAGCGGCGTGACGCTATGGATGCTCCGCGGAAAAATCGCGGCAAGCGGAGGCGTTCTTGCCGGCTTTCACGAGTCGGTGGTGGTCGACGGGTTCTTTCTTTTTTTCGGCATACTTTTTCTGGTCTCGACCGCGCTGGTCATCCTGCTCTCCGTAAAGTACCTGGAGGTCGAGAGGGAGCAGGAAGGCGAATACTACGCGCTGCTGCTCTTTGCTTGTGTTGGCATGATGCTGATGGCTTCCGGCATCGACTTGATCGTGATGTTCCTCGGTCTCGAGACGATGGCCTTGAGCTTCTATATCCTGACCGGCTTTTTGCGACGAGAGAAGCGTTCGAACGAGGCCGCGCTGAAATACGTATTGCTGGGCGCGTTCAGTTCCGGGATTCTGGCGTACGGATTCTCCCTTCTTTACGGCTTGAGCGCCTCGACGAACATCGGTTCGATCGGGGCAGCGCTGGGGCAGCGCAATGATCTGGTAAAGGCAATCGTGCGCAGTCAGCAGCCCGGAGAGGCCGGCGAGCAGATGCGGCAACTGCTGGCCGCGCGGCTGCCCATGGCGCTGCACTTCGATCCGTTCACGCTTCAGGTGCTGCCGATCCTGGCTTTCGTGCTTGTACTCGTGGGCCTGCTGTTCAAAGTAGCAGCCGTGCCGTTTCATCAATGGGCGCCGGACGTGTACGAAGGCGCGCCTACGCCGATCAGCGCGTACGTCAGCATAGCTTCCAAGACGGCGAGCTTTGCGTTGCTTCTGCGCTTGCTCTTGGTTGTGTTTTCAGTTTCTCAGGAGACCTGGATTTATCTCATCGCGGGCGTGGCCGTTGCTTCGCTCACCTGGGGAAACCTTGCCGCGCTGACGCAGACCAACGTGAAGCGGCTTCTTGCTTATTCCTCGATATCGCACGTGGGGTACATCCTTCTCGGCCTCGTGGGTGCAAATGAAACCGGGCTCGTGGGCATCGCCTACTACTTGTTCGCCTACGTGTTCATGACCGCTGGCGCGTTTGCCGTGATCATCGTCCTGCGCCAGAAGGGGCTGATCGGCGACGAGCTCGAAGATTTGAATGGACTGTACCAACGGAGCCCCGCTGCCGCATTGCTGCTGCTGATCTTCATGCTCTCGCTGGCGGGGATTCCTCCGACGGCCGGCTTCATGGGCAAGTATTTCATCTTTCTCTCGCTGATCGAATCGCATCATCCGCTGCTGGCGTTATTCGCGGTGCTCTACATCGTGCCCGCGCTGTACTACTACTTCCGCATCGTCGCGCACGCCTGGCTCAAGCAACCGGGCGAAGCGCCGCGCGTGTTGATGACCAGCGCGCAAGCCGTGGCGCTCGGTGTTGCCGTGTTTGTGTCGCTGGCCGCGGGGTTGTATCCTGAACCCTTCACGCGGCTTGCGCACTATGCCTTCGGACAATAAACCGGAAAACTCCGATTCGCCGAAACCTGCGCTTCAGAAAGTGCAGACCACTTCGACCCAACTCGCCATGGCAATGGAGTTGCCGTTTACCTTCGTAGGGGCGGTCGCGGTAGGAGGGCTCATCGGGTATTTTCTCGACAAGTGGCTGCATACCAGCCCTTGGTTGATGATCGTCTTTGGCTGCTTCGGCTTCGCAGGCGGGATTCTCGAAATCGCTCGAAGGTTTGGCCCCAAAGATTCGGGCAGTAACAATGACAAGCCCGCCACCTGAGCCATCAACCGCTCCCTTCGTAGGGGAAAGAACCGTACGTCGAATCGCCTACTTGATCCCGACTTTTGGCATATTGGCGGGCCTTCTTGCTGGTCTCTTGCACAATTGGGACTGGGCTGAGGGCCTCGTCCTTGGCTCTGGTCTCGCCTGGCTCAATTTCCGCTGGCTAAAGCGAGGTTTGGAAGCATTTACCTCCGCTGCTGCGCCGCAGGTCGGCCCAGAAAAACCTCGTGCGCCGGTGGTAAGCTACCTTGCTGCGGCCTTTCGCTACGTCTTGATAGGTCTGACGGTGTATGTTATTTTTAGCTATCTACACGTTCCCCTCGTAAGCATCGTGCTGGGGTTGTGCACTTTTGCAGCCGCAACAATCACGGCAAGTGTGTGGGAAATCTTTCAATCGGTTGAATGAGGAGTTGAGCCCTAAACGGGCGTGCGAGAGATGGAAGAACATATCAGTCCAATCACCCACCTGGTCAACCATTATCTCGGCCCCATGGCATTGGCGATCCTTCAGGCGTTGCACATCCAGCCCGAAAACCCGGATCTCCCTATCCCTGAGCACGTCATCATGGGGGCGTTAGTCCTTGTTTTGGTCACCATCCTGGCACTGATCCTTAAGTCTCGCCTTTCCGTCGAGAAGCCCGGAGCGCTGCAGCAGGTCGCTGAACTCCTGATCACTAATCCTATGCGCTTAGGGATACAAGATATTCTTGATGAGAGCGCCGGTCATCATGCACGCTCGTATATCTACGTCATCGGCAGCGTCAGCCTATTCGTACTCTTTTCCAATCTCTTCAGCCTGTTCCCGTGGTTTGCTGCCCCGACCGCCAACGTCACCGTACCGTTGGCGTGTGCCACGATCATCTTCTTCTATTTCAACTGGCAAGGGATCCGTCACCTTGGAGCGCTCAGTTACGCAAAGCATTTCGCCGCTGGGACCGAGTGGTGGATCGCCTGGCTGATTCTACCTGTCGAACTCATTAGCACGCTCGCGCGGCTGCTATCCCTCACGGTGCGCCTCTATGCCAACATATTTGCTAGCGACATGATTTACGTTCTGTTCTTGGGCCTTCTCACGCAGGCATCGACATTCGCTTGGCAGAAATCTCCTTTGGCAGGGATCATAGTTGGGATATTTCCAGCGCTGGTCCCGCTCCTATTCATTGCCTTGCACCTACTTGTGGCTTTTGTGCAGACAATCCTCTTCACCGTGCTGCCAGCTTCTTATCTCGGGATGGCCACGGCTGAGGAGCACTAATTGATATTTGCCGGTTACGTATGCCGGCAACTTGCTGCACCAGTGTGAGCCCGGCTGCACGGTGTCCGGAAACCACCTCCTGGCGGCAATTCATAAGGAGGCAGTAATGAGGAAGTTCGGAATGATGTTGGTCGTGTTTGTAACCGTTATGCTTGTCGCGCCAGCGGCGTTTGCGCAAGGTGGCACTGCCGGTGCTGAAGGAAGCCACGCCGCACTCTGGATTGCGGCGGCGTTCGGCATGGGTATCGCTGCATTCGGCTGTGGTCTTGCACAGGGCAAAATCGGCGCCGCGGCACTCGAAGGCATCGCACGCAACCCTGGGGCCGCAAAGAATATTTTTACACCAATGCTTCTCAGCCTGGCTTTCGTGGAAACGCTCGTTTTGTTCACCTTTCTGATGATCATTATCAAGGTGAAGTAGGACTTGATCGAAAAGAATTGCGAAGATCGGCCCGAGCGTGAATGCCTTCGGGCCGTTTTCGTTTTTGATAAAGAGAAAACTGCATTTTCCCCGCAGGAGAAGCAAACTCAACGGCCGAAAAGATTGGGCTGCAGGATGAAGTTGATGACGCGGTTGGGCAGCACGCCGAAAAGGATCGTGCCGATCGCTGTGACGGCAAGGACAGCGTTAACCGTCAGCGGGAAGTTTACGGGGGCGGCCGCAGCGGCCTCCGCGCTCGGCTCGCGCATGTACATCACCACGATGACGCGCAGGTAGTAGTAAGCCCCGATAACGCTGTT
>JBGQCW010000005.1:0-16225 GCA_041495565.1 Candidatus Acidiferrum sp. | reverse complement strand
AATTTTTCTCTGCGGCATTTTCCGAAGTGGACTACCGACGCAGCCACGGCGGTGCACTGGTATGAAGCGTTACTGGCGACGTTTTCTATTCTGCTGTGGCATTTTTATTTGGTGATCTTTGATCCCGTCGTTTATCCCATGGACACCGCATGGCTGAACGGAAAGGTTTCCGCGGACCACTACCTGCAAACGCGGCCGGAATATTTGCAGGCCTTGGAGAGAGCGGGGCTCGTTGAGCCAGCGCGCGAATCACAATCATCCACGGAACCGCCGAGCGGCGGGGATGCGCCGACCGAAAAGCTGGAATCGTAACAGGCGGCGGCAACACCCGTAATTCGGCGTTTGTTCAAATTCTCTTCCGCCGAAATCACCAAAGCTCAATGGGCACGTGGAGCGCTCCCACCGCACCCACAACGAGGAGTTCTACCAGCTTCAGACCGAGGTCCGATTAGTTCGCGAGACGGTCGTCTTTAGTTTATGGACGGAGACTGCTGCCGGGAAAGCACCCGCGCTGGTTTGGTGGGAATGTCATTTATATGGATGGATCGCATAGCCCGTTCGGGATTCACGAACTGTAACCCGCATCATTCTCTGGGTGCTCTGAAACGCCGATCACATTCTTGATGGTTTGGGAACATTGCCCAGATTCAGCGAATCGGCTTTCGTTTGCATGCTAGCATGCCCTCACCCGGCCGCTTGTTTGTCAAACCAGGTTTGAAGTCCGAAAAGGTGCCAACAATCAACGGATGCTTCGACGGCGTGCATACCCGCTAGTTCTCGTGAGGCCCATGTCCCTACTCACTTTTGCTGGTGCACTAGTGTGCCTGCTTGGAGGACTTCGCGGTCAGCCGGCTCACGCGCAAATCTCTCCCGGCCAGCTTTCGAAGGCGCATCAATCGCTTTCCGGTCCCACAAACTGCACCAAGTGCCACGACTTGGGTCGTGGCGCTGCGCAGTTGAAATGTCTTGAATGTCACACGGAGATACGCGAACGCGTGACGCAGCGGCGCGGCATGCACGCCGTGTGGGTGAACGCGAATGGAACCAGCAACGATTGCGCGCGCTGCCATTCGGAGCACAACGGCGCTGATTTTCAACTCATTCATTGGGAGCCAAGCCGCGAGGCCATAGACCACAGCAAGACCGGCTTCGCTTTGATGGGAAAGCATGCTGGAGTAGCCTGCGAGAAGTGCCACAAACCTGAAAATATTCCTGCCGTAGCGCGGAGCGGAATCCTCGTAAAAGACCTCAACCGAACCTATCTTGGACTCTCTCGCGAGTGCACGAGCTGCCATCAGGATGAGCACCGCGGCCAGCTCGGCAAGGATTGTGCCCGCTGTCACACCGTGCAAACATGGAAACCAGCGTCACTCTTCAGCCATGCCAAGACAAAATATCCGCTTACCGGAGCGCACGAAAAAACGCCCTGCGCGAAGTGCCATGTTTCCCTCACGGATACAAAACCGTATGTGAAATACACGGGCCTGGCCTTTGCGAAGTGCTCGGCGTGCCATACCGATCCCCACAAAGGCAGCTTTACGGCCCCCTGCGAGTCTTGTCATAACACGACCAATTGGCGTCAGATCGCTCAATTGCAGGGATTCGATCACTCAAAGACAAAATATCCGCTGCTGGGCAAGCACGCGACCGTGGGATGTGCCGACTGCCACACGCGCGGAGACTTCAAAACGCCCGTGCCATTTGCAAAGTGCACGGACTGCCACAAGGATGTGCACAAAGGTCAGTTCCGGGCTCGTGCAGACGGCGGGGAATGTGCTGCCTGCCACACGGTTGAAAGTTTCAAGCCATCGACGTTTACCGTCAAAGATCACGCGGCCACAAAATATCCATTGGAAGGCCGGCATATGCCGGTTGCTTGCGACAAGTGCCATGTACCCCAGGGTCCGAAGGGTGCAGACACGCCATTCAAAATCACACGCACAGAATGCAAGGACTGTCACGAGGATGTTCACAAAGGCCAGTTTGCCGGGGCACCGAATCAGAATCGTTGCGAATCTTGTCACAATTTGCAGGGCTTCAAGCCTGCGCGTTTTGCGCTGGCTCGCCACAAGGAAACGCGTTTTCCTCTGACGGGCGCCCACATGGCAGTCCTGTGCGGGGATTGCCATAAAGCCGTTCCAGCGGGATCAACAACGCCCGTGAAATACCGATTCGAGGACCGTTCATGCACGGGTTGCCACGTGGATCCACATAAGGGGCAATTCCGCGAACGGATGGAATTGAAGCGCACCGACGGCACAGCTGCGGGTTGCGAAGCTTGCCATACGACTGCAACCTGGAAGCAGCTAAATCGGTTTGACCATTCGAAAACGGAATTCCCGCTCTTGGGTGCGCACCGTGGAATCGCTTGTGGCGATTGCCATCGTCCGCCAGCGCTTCAAACCAGCTTGAAGGACGTCGACTTCCGCGCCGCTCCAAAACACTGCGTCGACTGCCATAACGATCCGCACGCGGGACAGTTCGCCGCGCGAAAAGATGCGGCCGACTGTTCTGGCTGCCACAACTCCGCGCGCTGGAAACCAGCGGAATTCGACCACGACAAGCGTACCCCGTTTTCACTGGAAGGCGCTCATCGCAGGGTTCCTTGTGACGACTGTCACAAACTGATGCGCGAAGTGGAGGGGAAAAAAGTGCGTATTTACAAACCAGCACCTCGCGAATGCAAAGCCTGTCACGGACAAAACTAGTCCGATTTGAAACACCTTCAAGTATTCGATCGAAAACATGTACTGAATCTGTCCTTCTGTACAGTTGTTGCAGCCAACCGTGACCGCTATTCTGCATCCAACCCTGCTAATCCCTGCTTGACGGCATAGGGGAACCGAGGGACGTGGTGCCGTGCTCGGTCGAAAACTTCTTCAGGTCGGTGTGTTTTTGCTTGCGCTCCAGGTCTACGCCCAGGGGCCGCAACGTCCTGCGCAAAAACCAAGTACACGCAATCCGCACGGGGCTCTCAATATTCCCTGCGAGAACTGCCACACCTCTCTGAGTTGGAAGCCGATCCGCAGTATTCCTGAGTTTGACCACGACAAGACGACCTACCCGTTGCGCGGTATGCACGAGAAAGTGCAGTGCACCCAGTGCCACGTGAAACTGGTCTTTACGAACGTCGGGCAGAAATGCTCGGACTGCCATGCGGACATTCACCGCGGCCAGTTCGGCGCAAATTGCGAATCGTGTCACACGGTCAAAGGCTGGAAGGTTTCCGTGACGGCGATTCGTGACCATCAGAATCGCTTCCCGCTCATCGGCGCGCATGCGGCGGTAGATTGCGAATCCTGCCACAAAGGCGCAGCCACCGGGCAGTTTCAGGGGCTCTCCACCCAGTGCTATTCCTGCCACGCGAAAGACTTCAAAAACACGATCAACCCGAACCACGTGACAACGGGCTTCTCGACGAAGTGCGAACAGTGCCACGGTACGAACACGTGGCTTGACGCCAAATTTGATCACTCGAGCACCGGATTTCCGCTGACCAATGCGCACGCTGATCCGCCGCGCGTCTGTCTCGACTGCCACATCAACAACAACTACAACCTGACGACCACCGCCTGTGCTTCCTGCCACCTTAAGGACTTTCAAGGGGCCAAGACCCCGAACCACGTCGCTGGCGGCTTCTCACAAACTTGCCAGCAATGCCACACCACGAGCGCCTGGCAGCCGGCAACCTTTGACCACTCCACCATTGGATTCTCCTTGACCAATGCGCACGCAGATCCGCCGCGTGTCTGCCTCGATTGCCATATCAACAACAATTACAACTTGACGACCAGGGCATGTGTGAGCTGCCACCTGCCGAATTATCAAGGTGCGAAGAACCCAGACCATGTCGCTGGAGGTTTTTCACAGACTTGCCAGCAATGCCACAACACGAGCGCCTGGCAGCCGGCAACCTTCGATCACTCGACGGTAGGGTTTCCGCTGACGAACGCGCATGCGGACCCGCCGCGCGTTTGCCTCGATTGCCATATCAACAACAACTACAACCTCACCACCACGGCATGCGTGAGCTGCCACCTGCCGAATTATCAAGGCGCGAAGAACCCGGACCACGTCGCTGGGAATTTCTCGCAGACATGCCAGCAATGTCACAACTCGAGTGCATGGCAGCCAGCCACGTTCGACCACATTTCGGTTGGATTCCCGCTGACGAACGCGCATGCCGATCCGCCGCGGGTCTGTCTCGACTGCCACATCAACAACAATTACAACCTGACGACCACGGCCTGCGCGTCATGCCATTTGAAGGATTACAACACGGCGACGGCTCCGGTGAATCACGTCCAGGCGGGCTTTCCAACAACGTGCGAGAGCTGTCACAACACGCTGCTCTGGACCAATGGGAAGTTTGATCACTCAACGACAGGATTTGTGCTCACGAATGCGCATGCCGATCCGCCGCGGATCTGTCTCGATTGCCACATCAACAACAATTACAACCTGACGACCACAGCCTGCGTGTCATGCCACTTAAAAGATTTTCAAGGTACGACTAATCCCAGCCACGTAGCCGGGAGCTTCTCGCAAACTTGCCAGCAGTGCCACAACACGAGCGCGTGGCAACCGGCAACATTTGATCACACCACAGTGGGATTCCCGCTGATGAATGCGCACGCCGATCCGCCGCGGGTCTGTCTCGACTGCCACATCAACAACAATTACAACCTGACGACCACGGTCTGCGCGTCATGCCATTTGAAGGATTACAACACGGCGACAACTCCGGTGAATCACGTCCAGGCGGGCTTTCCAACAACGTGCGAGAGCTGCCACGACACGCTGCTCTGGACCGATGGGAAGTTCGATCACACCACAGTGGGTTTCCCACTGACGAATGCACATGCCGACCCGCCGCGGGTCTGTCTCGATTGCCATATCAATAACAACTACAACCTGACGACCACGGCCTGCGCGTCATGCCATTTGAAGGATTACAACACAGCGACGGCTCCGGTGAATCACGTCCAGACGGGCTTTCCCACAACGTGCGAGAGCTGCCACGACACTGTGCTTTGGACCGACGGGAAGTTCGATCACTCGGCCACGGGGTTCCCTCTGGCGAACTCACACATGGTCCCTCCACGCGTCTGCGCGGACTGCCATATCAACAATAATTACAATTTGACGAGCGCCAACACCGCTTGCGTGGCCTGCCACCTCAAGGACTACAACACCGCGACCACGCCAATTAACCATATCCAGGTGGGCTTCCCCACAACCTGTCAGCTTTGCCATGACGCGACTCTCTGGACCAACGGGAAGTTTGACCACAACACGACGGCGTTTCCTCTGACTGGCGCGCACATCAAGGTGGCCTGTGCGAGTTGCCATGTGAACAACAATTACACCACGCTACCGACCGGCTGCTACGGCTGCCACGCGGCGGATTACAATGGCACTACGAATCCTATCCATAAAGCGGCGCCAACCGTCTTCACGACCACTTGCACGACTTGTCACAACACAACTGCATGGACCGGGGCGACTTTTAGCCACACCTGGTGGAGCGTTAATCACGGTAACGCCGCCGGTGTGTGCGCGACCTGCCACACGAATCCAAACGATTACACGATCTTTTCTTGCACTAATGGATCTTGCCACTCCAAGGCTACGACCGATTCACGCCATTCAGGAGTGGGAGGCTACGTCTACAACAGCGTTAACTGCTACCAGTGTCACAAGAACGGCGGCGGGGGGTGATAGGCGCAGTTGTTCCATCGCATACGTGATCCTCTGGAGGGAGAACGAGCCGATGGCGTGCCCAACAAGAAATTACGGAACTAGAGTTTGGTTTGAATTGGCATCCGGATCGAGCTAACGGAAACCATAAACAATTGGCACGTTTGATGCAGACCCCAGCAATGCGTCACGGCCTGGAAAATATGAGCTTAAGGAATGATGCGAGCAAGACAAATAGCCGTTTTTCTCCTACTGGTGCCTGGTGCTGCCGCCCAGGACTCCCCAGTCGCACGGCCCGAGGTTCGGGGTCTGAACGTCATCGTTCAACAGGGAACGGAGATTCGCATTGAGTTGGGCACAAGTGCCCTGATACCTGATGCCAAGGTCGTTGCGACTTATCATGATTCACTGATTCTGGATTTGCCCGGAGCGGTCTACCATGGCCTCCCCCGCCGCATACAAGTCAACAATGCCGGCGTTCGCGCGGTCCGCTTGTGGATGCAAAGTGAAGAGCCGCCGCTCACGCGCGTCGTCGTGGAGATTGATCGCACCCAGCAATATCTCCTGTCCTCGGACGGGAAAACGATCATACTCCGAGTCGGTCCTGTTCTGCAGGGGGCTTCATCATCTGCGACTCCAAATACCTCGGAGGTCGTGGGTCGCGTGAACTCCGGCCCTAGCCCCACAGGCCGCGCCACTGGGCTCGGCAACGCTGCGAACACTCTGGCAGGCATCTTCAAACGCGGTCCGGGCAAGCCAACCGTCTATGGTGATTCAAAGATTCGAGACGGGCAGCCCACGCCGCAAGCCGGTTCTGCAACGCAGACCGCGCAATCGCCAGATCAAACTCAGAACCCTGTATCGCAGACTCCGGCTGGCGCTGTGACGTCCTCTGCACAGACTGCGGAGCAGAATCCTTCGCTAACCGACTCTGTCGGAGCGGCAAAGCCCTCAGATACTGTGAGCGCTCCCAATCCTCCTCCGGAACAGCTTGCCAAAGCTCAGCCACCGTCCCCCGTAGAAGCCCAGCCTGGCACCCCTCCGACTGCGAGTCCTGTTCCGCCAGCAGAGTCTCCTGCCCCCGTTCCTGAGGCTGGGGAGGATACTCGCAGTACGCCAGCGGCCACGCCTACGAATGAAGCAGCGTCCGCTGCCACTCCGGAACCTGCCACGATGGTTGGCGGAACGCCGATTTCTGCTCCGGACATGGCGGCCCTTGCCGTCGCTAACCCGGGAATGCGCACCGAATTTCAAGTGAAGTACGTCGACCAGGACACCGCATACCTGGACGGCGGGCGCAGTTCCGGTCTCACGGAGGGCATGAAACTCATCGTTAAGAATAAAAAGCCCGCATCCGGTACTGACGGAAATGCGAACCTCGATAAGACTGTTGCAGAGCTGGTCGTGGTCGGCGTCGCGGAAACATCCGCCGTAACTGAAATCCACGCCCCGAAGCGGGACGTCGTTCCCGGCGATCTTGCGTATCTCTCCACAGAGGACTTGCAGGCGCTCGTTCAGCAGCACGCGTTAGGAACTACCCGCAAGTATCCGGCGGTAATCACTTTTAGTGAAGGCGGTGATGCCCTGGATGAAGAGGCGCGTGCATTTGTGCCACGGCCGCCATTGCCCTCTGTAAACCGGGCAAGTGGACGCTTTGGATTCGATTACAGTGGCACCAAGAGCCTCGATTCTTCGCAGGCTGCCTCCTCCAGTTTCGGTGCAGTACTTCGTGCGGACTTCACCCGCATCGGAGGTACTTACTGGAATTTTAGGGGCTACTGGCGAGGGAGATTGAGTTCGACATCCTCCGCGTCCTCGCCCCAGACGCTGCAGGATCTCATCAATCGTACTTATCATCTGGCTCTGACGTATGAAAATCCCAACTCGCGTTGGGTACTCGGGGCCGGGCGCCTCTATCTTCCTTGGGCTACCAGTCTCGAAACACTCGATGGCGGGTATTTTGGGATAAAGGTGGGCCACGGGGTCACGACAGGAATTTTTGGCGGCTCAACACCCGATCCCACTTCGTGGAATTACAGCCCAAACCGGCATCTGGGCGGAGGCTTCCTTAGTGCGGAAGGTGGCAGCTACGAGGGAATCCATTATTCCAGCACGGCCGGCTTCGGCAAGAGTTTTGAAACCGTTCCGTACACGACCACCACTTCCACAGGCACGACCACGGCAACGTACCAAAATAACCGGCCGTTTGCCTTCTTTGAAAATTCTGTTTCTTACAAGCGGATTTTTTCGATCTTCAGTGCCTTGCAGGCCGATCAGCCTAGCGCAAATCCCGCCGCGCCCTCTCCCGGTGCAGGCATCAGCCGAAGTTTTCTCACCGTGAGGCTACAGCCCTTTTCGCGGATCGAGTTCAGCGCAAATCACACTTATTTCCGTGATATTCCCGCGTTTGACCCGCAGCTTGTGGGCACCGGCCTGTTGGACAAATATCTCTTTCAGGGATTCAGTGGCGGCGTCCGCGTTGAAGTTATCAAGAACATCGTTCTGTATACCGATCTCGGCCGCAGTAGCCGCACCGGCGACGCCACGTCCTCGCTCAATGAAATGTATGGCCTCACGTTTCTGAGAATTCCAAAAGCAGGGATCCGTGCGGATGTTCATTACTCGCGCTTCAACAGTGCTTTTGGCTCGGGTGCCTACCGCGCTTTCTCGATTTCCCGCAATTTGGGTGAGGGCTTCCATATGGAAGTGCTCGGAGGAAATCAGACTTTCACCTCCTCGCTGGCGGGAAACCAGAGTGCGAAGTTTCTGACTACAAACATGGACACCTCCCTTGGCGCTCTTTTTTTTCTGCAGGGAGGCTTTACCGTATATCGGGGGCAACTGCAAAACTACAATCAGTGGAACCTTACCCTCGGCTACCGGTTTGATAACAAGTGGAAGCACAAATGAAGAACAAATCAGGGATTTCAAGCATCGTAAGGACCCTTTGCTTTTTCGGCGGCATCGCCGCCCTGTGCGTTGTGTTTCCTGAACGCGGCGCGGCGGACGATCCGCTCGATGCCGTGCTCGAACGAACTGGCAAGTACGTATCCTCTTTTCTGGATGTGATTTCCGAAACGAATTGCACGGAACGCGTTCTGCAAGAGAAGCTCGCCGACAATGGAAAAGTTGTGGAAAGACAGGAATCGACCTTCGATTACCTGATTATCTTATCCACCTCGGGCGGCGAACTGAACCTGGTCGAATCCAGAATTGTTCCTGAAGAGGCAAAGCAAGACAAGAAACCTCGCGCGCCACTCCTCATCAGCAATGGATTCTCGACTCTATTCCTTGTTTTTCATCCCTACTATGCGGCCAGCTTTCAATTTGCCCGGGAGGGTGAAGAAACTCTCGGCGGCCGCGCGCTAACCAAGATTCATTTCCAGCACATTCCTGGCATGCGCTCCCCTGCGGCTCTCGCCGTCCGTGGCCGCGAGTATCCTCTGGACTTTTACGGCACGGCATGGATCGACGCAACAACCGGCATCATCGCCAAGCTGAGTGCCAACGTCGATTCAGGCATGGAGGACGTCGGGCTTCGCTCGTTACACTCCGAGGTGCGGTTTGCGCCGGTTACTTTCCATAGTTCTCCAGAATCGTTCTGGCTTCCCGATCAAGCGATCATCGAGGTGGAATCGCGCCACCAGCATTGGCGCAATACGCACCGATTTTCCGGCTATAAGAGGTTCGCTGTGGATACGAAAGAGCAGGTGGCGAAAAAATGAGTTTGAACCTAACTGTTCCGCGGGTCGCGGCGGTAGTGCCGAACGGCGAGCGGATGCACCGTTTGTATCTGGCTGTGGCTTATCTCATCGCCGGTTTGCTGCTGGTGGGCATGCTTATCTACGGATTCGACTACTATTGGCTCTCAGCGGCCCATCGTGCGCTTTCCCCCAAGCATGCGTATCTGAAACCCAGTGGCACGATCGGTCTGCGCCTGGGCATGATTGGGTTTTTCATGTTCTTGCTGATTTACTTGTATCCGCTACGCAAGCGCTGGGCATGGCTTGGCAGGCAGGGCAGTTCGCGGCACTGGCTCGATTTTCACGTTCTCCTCGGACTGTCCGCGCCGATCGTTGTTACTTTTCATTCGTCGTTCAAATTCTCCGGCATTGCCGGCGTCGCCTACTGGATCATGATTGTAGTTTCCCTCAGCGGCGTGGTCGGCCGCTACCTCTATGCGCAGATTCCCCGAAGCCTAAATTTCGCCGAACTCTCTTTCAAGGAAGCGCAGGAACAGAGCGCTGCGCTCGCGGCCCAATTGCAAACCCTGGGAATTCTGACCCCGAGAGATATCGCATCTCTCGTGCGCTTGCCGGATCTTCAGCAGGCGGAACGGATGTCGCTGCTCGGAGCGCTGGGAAAAATGATGCTGTTTGACTTGGCTTTTCCGTTCCGCGTCTGGCGGTTGCGCCAGAAAATGCTCTGGTCGCACAGCCGAAGCCTCTTCGCCATCGCCGGTTTCCGCCACAGCGAAAACCTGGCATTGGAACGTACGATTCGCCTGGCGCGAGAGCAAACGCTCGTTTCCAAGAGAATTCTGTTTCTTTCGAAATCACACAAGTTGTTTCAGCTTTGGCACATCATCCATCGCCCGTTCAGCTACTCATTTGCTTTGCTCGCTTCCATCCACGTTATCTTGATGTTGATGCTCGGTTACTACTAGCGGCGCGTTGAAATGTGGATGCGTTGGAAGCACTTTGGAGAGGTTAGAGAATGTCAGAGACTGTTATGAGTATTGTGCTCTATGGATTCTGCGCCATAGTTGTTGTCGTCCCCTTGGTCCTGCACCAGCGGCGGCTGAAAAAAAGAGAAGCGTGGGCGCGCGATGCTGCGGAAAAAGGGAAATTGCATTCCGAAGGGCCCAGAGCTCAGCATCCGCATATTGACATCAACTATTGCATCGGTTGCGCGATCTGCACCCACGTTTGCCCTGAGGGTGACGTGCTGGCCATGATCGGAGGTAAGGCGGCCATCGTCAATGGATACAAGTGCATCGGCCACAGTCTTTGCGCCGATGCCTGCCCCGTGGGTGCGATAACCATGGTCATGGCCGGCGCGAGTATGGGTGCTGACATGCCGGCCCTGACGCCCGAATACGAGACGACCATTCCAAACTTGTTTATCGTTGGCGAGATGGGTGGACTGGCTTTGATCAAGAATGCGGTCAATCAGGGCCGCGACTGTATCGACACTATCGCCCGCAGAGTCACTGCACGCGGCCATGCTAAATCCGCACCTGACGTCTATGACGTGTTAATCATCGGAGCCGGCCCCGCGGGGATTAGTGCGTCGTTGCGAGCCATCGAGAACAAGCTGAACTATCTTACCGTGGAGCAAGATACCGTTGGCGGTACCGTATCGAAGTACCCGCGCCAAAAACTGGTGATGACGAGTCCCGTGCAATTTCCAATGCACGGAAAATTCAAGAAAATGGAGCTGTCCAAGGAAGAGCTGCTTTCCTTCTGGGAAAAGCTCCTGCAACGTGCCGATTTCAAAGTCCGCGCGGGTGAGAAAGTGGAAGACATTAAAAAGGGGGATGACGGCATCTTCACCACTGTGACCTCTAAGAGCCAGTACAGCTCACGCTCGGTCGTCCTGGCCTTGGGGCGCTCCGGGACTCCGCGAAAACTCGGAGTCAAAGGTGAAGAGCTGCCGAAGGTGATGTATCGTTTGATCGAGGCGGATCACTACATCAACAAACATATTCTCGTCGTCGGGGGTGGAGACAGTGCGGTTGAAGCGGCCATGGGGCTCGCCGAGCAAAAGGGAAACAAAGTCACTCTCTCCTACCGCCAAGATCGCTTTAGCCGCATCAAAGAACGCAACGCGCATCGCATCGAAGAATGCGTCCGTAAAGGGAAGCTGAAGGTGTTATTCAACTCCAGTCCGGTTGAGTTCAAAATGGATGCTGCTATTCTTGACGTCATCGGCAAATTGCAAGAGATTCCCAATGATTTTGTCTGGATCTTTGCCGGCGGTACGCCTCCCAACGCCTTTCTCCAGAAGATCGGCGTCGGGCTCGGAACGCGCGACATGACTTTGGAAGCTGGCAAGGAGGCCAAGGAAGCCTCAGTGTCCAAGAAACAGCTCGTTGCAGTATAGAATCGCTTAGAACTCTGAGAACGAAGACGATTGACAGTTGCCGCCGAGGATATGACCATGAGTAGCAAGGAAAGCAAGACTGTGAGGTCATTATGAAATCCTCAATTGTAACTATTTTGGTGGTTTCGGCCGCCGTCCTTGCGGGATGCCAGCACCGCAGCAATTCCGTCTCGGGCGCTCCGGTCGCCGCGTCAGCAGCCGCTAGCCCGAATGACGCCATCCGCACCGCGATTCAGGCGCACCTCGCTCACAACGGAAACCTAAGTCTCAAGTCCTTCGACACCGAAGTGAAGCAGGTCAAGTTGGAAGGCGATCATGCCGAGGCACAGGTCGAATTTCATGTGAAGAACGGAGCCGGATCGATGCAGCTCACCTATGTTCTCACAAAACGAGATGGTACCTGGTCCGTGGTCGGATCCACGCCTGGAGGTAGTAATTTTTCCCATCCTGTTCTCGACAAGGCACAAGCTCCAGCAGCGAGCGGGACGAGCGTTGGTGACTCTTCCGTTTTCCACGTGATGGATAATCTGCACAACCGAACAGCAACAAGATCGAAAAATCTGCCTCCCGGACACCCTCCCCTCGCTGCCTCATCCAAAAACACAAGCCCTCAAGTGCCTTAATTCTGTGCCTCAGTCGAACAGTCCTAGAATTATTGTGCCCGAACTGTGCTCGAATCCAGCGTTTTCATGCCATTGGGGTTAGCTCTGAGCGAAAAGCAGATTCCCCGATCTGTTGGAAACGCTAGTAGTTAGAAGTAAAGGATGGAGTTGTTGGAGTCGGGTAGAATGCGCCAAAGCGGGCACGCTACTGGGCTGCGCTACGCCCCGACTCGAAATGCGCTCCCTATTCTAGAGCACTCTCGGCAGTGCTGCTACCACATCCGTTGTAAGATTCCAACTCCTTCCATGTGATGTTCCAGCACGGGCTAACCACGGCACCTGCATGCAAAGTTGCACTGCTCAGGAGTAATATGAAGGCCGGCGCTGGCACGTTCTGTAACGGGGCATGCTTATTTCAATCGGTCATCTCTTTTCACCCAGACGCGCTGAACATGCAAAGTTTATGGTGGAGGCCAGGGGAGACAATGGCGAAACCCATCGAACTCGAAGTCAACGGCAGACGATATTCAGTCAACTATCCTCCGGATTCACCTCTCTTGTCCGTCCTCCGCGATGAACTTGGCCTGACCGGCAGCAAGTACGGCTGCGGAGAAGGCCAGTGCGGTGCGTGTACGGTCCTGATCGGCGGAGCGCCGCGGCGTTCGTGCATGATTCCTGTAAGTGCAGGCGTCGGAAAACCGATAACCACGATCGAAGGACTGGAAAAAGAGGGCCGCTTGCATCCCGTGCAACAAGCCTTTCTCGATGCGGGTGCATTTCAGTGTGCCTACTGCACGTCGGGAATGATCATGAGCAGCGTCGGTCTCCTTCAGAGCAACCCCAATCCAACTCAATCCGAAATTGTCCAATTTTTGCAAGGCAATATCTGCCGTTGCGGCACGCATCCGCGCATCCTCGATGCGGTCCGACAGGCGGCCAAGATGATGCAGGAGCACCGGCCATGAGCGACCTCACGCAAGGATTCGTTCCCGAGCCGGAGCGCTACGAATTCCGCTCTGCCCCGATCCATCATTTCGAATTGGATCGGCGCGATTTTTTCAAACTCCTTGGCGCAGGCATAGCGGTATTCGCCGTCTCGAAAGATTCCCTGGCGACGCAAGAAACAGCCCCTTCGCGCGGCTTTCATAACGAAGAGTTGCCCAAAGACATCACCTCGTGGCTGCACGTCGGCGAAGATGGCGCCGTGACCGGATTTACCGGGAAAGCTGAGATCGGCCAGAACATCCGCACATCACTCACGCAAACCATTGCGGATGAGTTGCGCGTGCCGTTTGAAAGTGTGCGCCTGGTGACGGCAGATACAGCATTGACGCCGTTTGACGCCGGCACCTTCGGCAGCCGGACGACGCCGACGATGACCCCGCAGTTCCGGCGAGTGGCCGCCGCCGCCCGCGATCTGCTCATCGGAGTTGCCGCAAAAGAATGGAACGTCGCACCTGAGGGACTAGTCGCCGCCGATGCAAAGGTCACCGATCCTGCTTCAGGCCACTCGTTGCGTTATGCGGAGCTCGCGCGTGGCAAGACGCTGGTCCAAAATCTTCCCGCGGAAGGTCCAGTCACGCCCGCGGTGCAATGGACGATCGCGGGGAAATCCTTTGCGAAGGTTGACGGCCGCGCGTTCGTTACGGGAAAACATCAGTACACACCGGATCTGCGTCCTACAGGCCTCCTCTACGGCAAAGTTCTGCGCGCGCCCTCGTTCGGCGCGACGCTTAGTTCTTGTGATGAGAGCGCCGCGAAAGCAATGCCCGGCGCGGTCATCGTTCGCGATGGAGACTTCGTCGGCGTCGCCGCTCCCAGCGAGCCCGAAGCGCAAAACGCTCTCGATGCCATTCGCGTGCAATGGAAGGAAGTGCCGCAGATTTCGAACCGCGAGCTTTTCGCATACCTCAAGCAGAACGGTGCGCCCAAGTCCGAAGATCGATTTCGAAAGCAAAAAGGATCCGTCGAGGAAGGGCTCGCGAGTGCCGCCCATCGTTTGGATGCGACGTACACCGTCGCCTTCATCGCCCATGCTCCACTCGAACCTCGTGCGGCGGTGGCCCAATGGGTGGATGGAAAGCTGACAGTGTGGACAGGCACACAGCGCCCGTTTGCGGTGCGTGACGAACTCGCCGCCCTGTTTCACATTCCTGAAAGCAGCGTACGCGTGATCGTGCCAGACACTGGTTCGGCGTATGGCGGTAAGCACACCAGCGATGCAGCGCTGGAAGCCGCTCGCCTGGCGCGCGCCGCCGGGCATCCCGTGAAAGTGGTGTGGACGCGCGAGGAAGAGTTTACCTGGGCGTATTTCCGGCCCGCGGGCGTAATCGAAATCAAGGCCGGCATCACAGGTGACGGCACGCTCACAGCCTGGGAATTCCACAATTACCATTCCGGCGCGTCGGGAATCGAAACGCCCTACGCCGTTTCGAATCAGCGAACCGAATTTCATCCTGTTCCCTTGATCTTGAGGAGTGGTTCCTATCGCGGGCTTGCCGCGACCGCAAATCACTTCGCTCGTGAAACGCACATGGATGCGTTGGCGCGTGCGGCAGAGATGGATTCTCTCGAATTCCGCTTCAAAAATCTTACTGATCAGCGCATGCGGGCTGTTCTCGAAGCGGCTGCAAAATCATTTGGCTGGCCGCGAAAGAAATCTCAAGAGGGGCAAGGATTCGGTCTCGCGGCCGGTTACGAGAAGGGCAGCTACGTCGCCACCTGTGCTGAAGTGGCGGTCGATCGCGCTTCCGGCTCCGTGCGCGTCGTGCGCCTGGTCGAAGCATTCGAATGCGGCGCCATCGTTAATCCCGATGGCCTGCGCAACCAGGTTGTCGGCGCAATGATCCAGGGGTTAGGGGGCGCACTCTTTGAAGCCATCGAGTTCGAGAATGGGCGCATCAAGAATCCGCATTTCGCGAGCTATCGTGTGCCGCGATTTCGAGACGTGCCGGAAATCGAAGCCATCCTTCTTGATCGTAAGGATCTTCCGTCCGCGGGCGCGGGCGAAACCCCCATCATGACCGTGGCGCCGGCCATCGGTAACGCCAGCTTCGACGCCACCGGCGTCTGCCTCAACGGCCTGCCGCTGGTTCCAAACGGGCTGCATTGAGAACAGCAAGCAATCAAACGGTCTTGTCCTTCGCGTAGCACAGGGATTCCAGATTGCACGCGATGCATTTCGGCTTGCGTGCGTGACACACGCGCCGGCCGTGCCATATCAATTGGTGGGAAAACTGGATCCACTTCTCCCGCGGAATGATCTTCATCAAATCCTGCTCAACCTTTTTAGGATCTTCATTCCGCGTCAAATTCAGCCGGTTCGATAGCCGCAACACGTGCGTATCCACCACGACTCCGCTGGCAATCCCATAGGCCGTTCCAAGCACGACGTTGCCGGTCTTTCGCGCAACACCCGGCAGCGTCAGGATCTCTTCCATCGTGCGCGGCACTTGCCCGCCAAACTTTTCAAGTATCGCCTTGCTCGCTCCCATCACCGATTTTGTCTTGTTGCGGAAAAACCCCGTCGGGCGGATGTCCTGTTCCAACTCGCTCGGCGTGGCGTACGCGAACGCCTTCGGATCTGGATATTTCTTATACAGCGTTTCCGCGACTTGATTCACGCGCACGTCCGTGCATTGTGCCGAGAGAATCGTCGAAACCAGCAATTGAAAGGGGTTCTCGTGATTCAGCTCGCACGTCGCGTCGGGATAGGCCTCATCCAGTTTCGCAAGGATGGCAGTGACACGCTTTGGATCACTCCCAGCCGCACGCGCTGGCTTTGACGCTTTCGATTTCGCAGGAAGCGGTTTTTTCTT
>JBGQCW010000004.1:0-18456 GCA_041495565.1 Candidatus Acidiferrum sp. | reverse complement strand
TTCTCATTTTCGAAGAGGTGCAGCGTCGCGTGCGCCGCGCTTCCGCTCATCCGCCCGCTATCCAAATAGCCGGACACGCGGCTGGCGTCCGTCTATTCCGCGTCCGTCGCCGGATGCCGTCTTCCAAATCGCGCGTTATTGCAGGCTTCCGCCACCTGCGCCACCACTTCTTTCGGAAAAAAATGCGGCAATCCCGCGAGCCTCGGGTCCGCCATTTCCAGGTGCCCGTTCGCAAACCCCGATTCCATCACCTGAATCGGCCAGGTCAGCCCGTCTTCCGAAGCGGCGGCGGCCATGAACCGCGCCGACTCCTGCTGCACGCCGCATCGTGTCAAGGCGTCACCGTTGCCAGTAGCGATCAGATTTTCAGCCAATTCGGAGAGCGCCAAAGTTACCACCACCGCACCGTGGAGCTCATCCGAATCATTCTTAGCCAGTGCAAATCGCAGCTCGTTCTCCGCCTGTAGAATTCGTCCAGCGCCGTCGAGCGTGCGGTCGAAGGACCTGTAAGCTACGGACAGGTTCATTTTCGCGCGCAAGATTTGCTCTCTGCCCATCGTCCTTAGTGTTGCTGTTCCTCTCCGAGATTTTCGACGATTTGCGGAGTGCCAAAAGTGACGCCGTCAATTCCCGCGGCGTAGGGCACCTTGACAAGCTTGCCGTCCACGCCACGGGCGATGATTCGGTCTGGAAATGTTTCGATCGCCACGAGCCGCGCGCCTGCGCCGCCGGCGAGCCCGCCGAAAACTTCGAGGAACGCTTGATCGACGAGGATTGCCTGCGAATGTCGGGACGAAGCGCGAGCGGCGTTCATGCGCATGACGCGGTCTGCGTCGCGCTCCGCGAATCGAAGCTGGGCGACCGCATCATTCGGAAACTGTGTTTGAGCAGCGGAGAATGCATGCGTATACGCGGTATTCCATGTGGGCTTCGCGTCAAGGAGGACGGCGCGCTCGACCGCGAGCTGCGTTTTGCCGCTCTCGCTTCCCTTCCCGCGCGTGAGCAGCTCGGTCATTGGCCACTCCGCTCTCGCGTGATAGGCTTCGCGGATGCCAGTCGAGAAACCTTTTCGCGCGGAGTTTTGGACGCGCTGTCCCTCTTGCTTCCGGAAAGTTGTTCTCTTCGAGGCCGCGACACTTTGGGAGGCTCCATTCGGCAAACCTCTTCGCGGGAATGTTCTCCTGAAAGCCAAGTGCCCAGAATGCGACGAATGGTTCGAGACGGCCGCCGCGGATTGGCAGACCGCAGCAGCGATCCAATAAGCCGCTGTTTGGTCCTGTAGACCTGCCCTTCTAGGATTGAGGCTGCCGTTTCGAGCGCATATTGCAAAAGCATGAGCTGATCGACTCTTCTCCCGCCGAAGGCCAGGAGCTCCGCAGCCAGCCGCGCTATTTCCATTTCGCATGCTGCGCGCTGTTTTTTCTTCACAACGGGCGGCGTCACTTCTTCGGCTCCTGGTCGCTTTGTGCTTCGGGCGCGACTGCGAACCAGGCAGTGACGCGCCCAAGCAGCTCCAAACCGGGCAGCTGAAACGGTTGAACGGGAGAATTAGGACCATAATCCCAAGCAAGGAAGTTCCACTTTTCCCCGTCTCCTCTGAGGCCTTTTAGCATTCGCAGCATCAACGCCGACACGCCGTCTTCTGTCTGTTTGTGAACCACGCCTACATGGATGCTGAACGCATAGTCAAACTCGGGCTCAACGGATTTAGAGATATGCTTGGCCGCTGGACTAGCCCCAGCCCCTTTATTTTTAAGGGACTTCAAAACTTTGGCGCGGCTGATGGATAGCGGGACTTTGTGAACAGCCACCAACGACCCTTCCAACTTCCACGGGTCCATCTCGGATTCGTCGAGCACCAAACAATCTCCCTGCTTGAACATCGGTTCCATTTCGTCGTCCGGGATGGCTACCCAGCTCGTCGCCAGCGGATTAGTGACCATCCAGGCTGGAACCCACAGCACCTGCTCCTGCGCCCGTGCCCATGGCTTAGCGGTGACGAGCCGCATCGCGAACTTGGGGTTAGGCCGAACAGGAGCCAGAGCGGCGGAATCCGCGGGGACCGCATATTCCCGTAGGGATTTGTCGATCTGCGGAATTAGCTTCCTCAGGTCCGACAGGTGAACACCGGCTTGTTGCCAAAACCAGATCGCAAGTTGCGGGAGTTCCACCTGCTGCGCCAATTTGGCCAGATGGATATAAACTTCGGCCGGCGGCTTAGACCGGCCGTTCTCCCAGTGCAGGACGGCGATGCGACTGAAGCCCAACTCGTCGGCAAATTCTTCTTTGTTGAGGCCGAGCTTGCCCCTGAGTTGGCCCAATCCCTCCACAAAGACCGCCGATTTTTTAGTGGTTGACATGATAACTAAACGCTGCTAACTTCCGGTACAACGCTATGCCACGTTGGCAAACGGGCGTAACTTCATGACTCAACATAGCACGTCCTTGGAGCAGCACAACACAATTTTACACCCGAACTTTGACTGCCACCGGCCAAATCCTGCCTTCGCCGCGCGTGACCAGGAAATTCGCAGAACAATGGGTGAGGCGGTGCCCCGGTCTCGCAGGCCGGGAGTCTGCAAGATGATGAGCGACGACACCGGTCAATCGATCAGCATCCACATGTTGAACGCCTGGCTTGCTCCCGGCCGGGAACTCGCACGATTCCCAGTGGTATACGTCGAAGCTTTTTGTCGGGCAGTCGGCGACGACACGCTCAAACGCCTGATACTCGGCCCGGAACTCCTCGAAATGTTGGAGCTCGGCGAACGCGCGGCCGCAATTTTGGACGAGCGCGCGCGGCGGCGGCTCCTTAAGGTTCCCGGAGATGCACTTCCAATTGGCGAAAAGAGAAACGGAAACGGGTCATGCGCTCTGTAGTTCAACCTCGCCTCAGAAGCAGCACCGCTTGTAAATCGGCGGTGGTGAATCTCCCCTGTGACCGCTGCGAACGCGGTTCCGACTTTCACCTTCATTGTATGGTCTGCCGCGCCCCGTTGGAATTCTCAACCACACGAAAGACGTGCGCGGGAGAGTGCCGGGCGGTCTTCAAGACCGAGAGACGGAAGGCGCGATCCGTGCGCTGCTGGATAAGCCGTGAAGATGCGCCAGGAAAAAGGTTCAGAAGGTGGCTTCCTAAGCGCTTTGCGACGCCTCGGGACACCGTGGTGTCCAAGGCTTCCGCGGCCCGTGGAGCGATTCCCCGGAAAGAAACGGGTCGGAGGTTGCGGAATGCCTAAGAACGCGAAATCGCGCCGGCTTCCGAAGGGGCCAGCCAGGCGTACACAGGGCGCTTCAGATGCGTCAGGACGCATCCCCAAGAGGGTTTACTCCAGGCAGTACGTGGAGGTCGGCTCTATTCGAAAAGCCTTGGAGGCGGTTGCGCGGCTCAGCCCGGCGTTCTTTTTGCGGCTGGCAGATGCCCTCCGGACGGAATCCACTCAGGTGGCGGCGGATTGAAATGGGTAAAAAAGCCAAATCGCGTAAAGGGACTTCCAGGGCAGGGCGGCCTGCGCCCCGGCAAGCCAAAGATGTGCGCGCGGCGGTGAAGCTGCTCACCGATACGCTCGCTGACCTGGACCCACGCAAACGGGCCGAGGGCCAACTCGTGGAGTTGCTCTTCCTTTCGCGTGCCCTCGATTGCTTGGAATCTCCGGTTCGCACGGCGGAGAACTGGATGCGCCCAGCCGATTTTCCCGAGTTTCTCAGCGAGATCGAAAAACGAATTCGCGCAGTGTGGGACCTCATCAATACCAGCTTTAGAAATCCCCTGGCTCCTTCAGGGGACGAAGACCGGGAACGCGCGTGGATTGTGAGTTGCGACCTCGACATGGTGCAAAAGAATTTGGACTTGGTCGCCAAAGTCCGCGCGGACCGGACTCGCACTCCCGCCGACTTTTTCGCCGAGGCGGAAGAGTTGCGCCGGTTGCGCAACGGTGAACTGAAAATCGACCCGCCCCCGGCTTCGAAGAGGAAGCGGCCATGAAGATCTGGCTGAGTTCCCGGCGATATCGCGAGCAGACCGGCGACATGCCCAAGTCCACGTTGGCTCGGAAGGCGAAGCGTGGAGAAGTGACGACCCGCGAAAGCCCAATCAAATCACGCGGGCGGGAGTATCTGCTGGAGACGGTAGAGGCCGGAGATGCCGGTGCCTCTCTTTGCACCGACGGATCATCGCTGAAGAAAAACCTGCATAACGCGCTGGCACTCGCCGGCGCGCAGGGTGAGTTGTTGGACGCGCAGATGCCCATCCATTTCACGAGCGAACAGCAAGCGCGCGCGAAAGAGGGCGCGAAGTTGCTCGCGCCGCTGATCGCCTTCAGTGAAGGGCGCCTGCCGGCGGTGCGCCTTGAAAACGGCCGCGAGATTCGCTCGCAGACGGGCGTGATCAAGTGGCTCGCCAGCCAAGGGCACGCCTCGGAAACGAAACTCCGGCGCTTGTGGAAGAGATCGGAAGAGGGGAAGAACCTCGATGGTTTAGCGCGCCCGCCGCGCAAAGATCGCAATCGATCCCGCGTGAGTGAGAAGTACCCGCTGCTTCCGGGGTTCGTGGTGAAGAAGTGGACAGAAACAGAGAATATCTCTTTCGTGGAAGATGCCGTCGAACGCGAATGGGGCGGCCCGCTTCTTCCTTACGGTAAGAATTTGAAGCCGCCCCGCTACGGCGCGATCCACCGGATCATCGAGAGTATTCCAAAAGCGGTCCGCGACTGCGCGACTTTGCCAAAACAGAAGTGGGAAGCAAGCCACGCGCCGTACATCGTCACGGGGCGCGGCCAATATACGCGCCCACTTCAGGTTTGGGTTTCCGACCATCGCCTCTACGACGTGTTGCTGGACAACGATTGTTTTCCTTACGCCCCTGCTCACGCCGCGATCCGCCTGTGGGAAACGTGCATCCAGGACATGCGCACGCGCGTGATCGTCGGCTCCGTGTGGAACGTCACGCCAAGCTGGCGAACGATTGCGAGCGCGCTGCACCAGGGCATCAGCCGCTTCGGCCAGCCGGAAATTTTTTACGTGGACAACGGCCGGGATTTTCGCAAGATCGGCGCTGGCGCGGAGCGCGGCAGTCTCCTGGCCGAAACCACGGTTCTGGAGTTGGACGAAGACGGCCGCGTGCCGCTTTCTTCTGAGACGCAAGGCTTGCTGGCGCGCCTCGGTGTGAAGGTCTCCTACTGCATCCCGCGCCATCCTCAAAGCAAACAGATCGAAGCATTTTTTTCCTACGTCGCCAAACGATTTGACCGGATTTTTTTCAGGCGCGGTTACACGGGCTCGAAGCCGTCGCTGCGGTCTGACTTCTGCGCGGAAGCGGAGAAGGAACACAAAAAGTTCGTCGCGGGAAAGTGCCAGACCACGCCGCTGGTGGGCGCGAAGCAGTTCATCGCTCTTCACGCGCAATGGCTCAAGGAATACAACGAGACTCACGCGCACAGCGGATGCGGTATGCACGGAAAAACGCCGATGATGGTGATGGATGAATTGTTGCCCGTCGCGCAGCGCCAGATCCCTGACATGCTCGCCCTCGCGCCGCTCTTCTGGGACGTGCAGCCGCGCAAAGTCTCAAATTGCAAAATCCAGATAAACAACGCCACGTACTCTGCGGCGCCCGATGATGCCGATGGCCAGGGAAATATGTACCTCGCGAACGAGACAACTATCGCGGTGCACCTTGACCCGAACGACCTGGCCTATGCGCTGGCGTTCGAGGACGCGCCCAACGGCCGGCTGCTTGCGCGTTTAGTTTCCGACGAGTTGGCCGCGCAAGCGCCGATCACAGCGGAGCACGTAGGGGCAAAAGCCCGGGAGCGCGCGGGGTTGCGGAAGGCCAGCATGAAAGCCATGGCTGCTCTCACTGATGGCGTGCCAGCAGAAATAGAATTGATGGAGGCACGCGCAACGGGCACCGATGGTGCAGGAGCCGCGTCCGCAGTCAGCTATCCGTCACCACGTCGCCTGATAGCAGCGCAGCCTGCGATTGTTTCCGACGCGGTCAAACTTGACCGCGGAATCTTCGACAAGATCGAGCTGGAGGACTGATGTCGCGCACTCCGGTGGAGCAAATGCGAGCGCTGAAAGAGATCGAGACACCGGCCTACGAGGCGGTGGCGGCGAAGGCCAACGAGTGGCTCGTGCGCACTGGCCTTGCTCCTCAGGACCTCGCGTCGCGCCTGAGCATCGGGGAATCCACCGTGCGGCTGTACCTTTCCGGCCGCTATGGCGAGCTGAGCGGCACCCGCGACACGCACTTCATTTCTGCGCGCATCTGGCCTTTCATCATCTCTCACTGGCCAAAGGAGGAGACTCCCGAGCCCGGTCAGCTCCTCGAAACGAAGGGCTATTGGACCATCCGCGAGTGCCTCGAAGAAGCGATTGATGATGGCGCGATCTCGATCATCTATGGGCCGCCCAGTTCCGAAAAAAGTTTCGTGCTCAAAAATTTGTGCGCACAATTCCGCGAAGCAGGGAAGAGCGCGATCTACATCTACGTCGGCTCGCGGCACACGGCGACAGCGCTGCTGCGGGACATCGCGCGAAATGCGGAAGTGTGGGTCCGTTCCAACTGCGCGCGGGCGTACCTTCAGGCGCTGAGGAGCGAGTTCATCTCGCGCCCGAAGCGGGTCGTCGTGGTGCTCGACGAGGCACAACACCTTTCGGTGGAAGCGCTCGAATGCGTCCGCGAATTACATGACTGCACGGAGCGCGCGGGCCGTAAGGGTTGCGCGTTTGTTTTAGCGGGGAATCATGGCTTGTATCGCGATTTCGAGCGGCGGAGGAATTCATTGGAGCAGTGGATTTCACGAATTAGCTACCGGGTCGAGCTGAAGGGGATGACAAAGGAAGAGGCGCTGACGATCGCGGCGCGAGCCTTCGGCAACGGCAAGCCCGCGAAGCTGAGTGAAGCGCAGCAAGAGGCGTGCCTGACGCGCTGCACAATCGTTGATGTTTACGCGCATCCGCCGCGGTCCTACTACTCCAGCCGCCGCCTGCTCGAATTCATCCGGCAGAAGAGGAAGAGCGTGAGTCGCGTGCTCGCGGAGAGTGCGTCATGAACCTTTCGTCATCGCAGTTGAGGCGGTTGCAAACCCTTTGGGGACTTTTCTGCCGCCAGTCGAATCTCGACGCCACAGTCCGGGAGGTGCGCCTGTCCTGGGCCAGCGGCGCGATCGGGCGGCAGGTCTATTCCTTTAGGGAGCTGACGGCGGCGGAGGCCGCGACGGCGATCGACGCGTTGCAAAAACATCTCCCTGCGGAGTTGGTGACGAGAAAGCGGCCGGCGCGGCGCGCGGCGCACCTCTACGGGACGGCGGGACGGCGTGGCCGAAACGAAAAAGAAGTTCGCATGGTGGACGCCGATACGCTTCGCCTACTCGATGCGTTGGTCGGGAAGTTGGGTTGGAGCCGTGAACGGTTCGAGGCTTTCTTGAAGTCGAAATCGTCGCCAGTGCGAAGCGGCAGTATCCATACGTTGGCGGAAGCAAATCGCTGTTTGTGGGCGATCAAGGGCATGTTACGCAGAGCGAAGTCTTCCGTCGCAGACGCTGCACCGCTGAAGCGCGCTGGGTGAATCGATTTTGGATTTCGGCGGTTGCACACCGTCGATAAAAAGGGGGCAACACAATGAAAAGTGGGACAGTGAGAAAGACAAAAAGCACGAAGACTCTAGGACCAACCTTCATCAACGATGCAGTGACCGAGGCGAGCAAAACTGCGGAAGTGCTCAAGGAAATCAAACCAGAGAACTTCATAGACACAGACTTCCAAGGGCGCAGGGAGATCGCGCGGAGATGCTTCACAAGGGAAGACCTGCACTACCATGCCTCCAATGCCATCGATAGGTGTGACGCAAGAATCGTGAAGGACCTGCGGGCTGCTGTCGCGGCCAAGGTCACCCTCTCTCTCAATGAGGAATGCCTTAGGGCTCGCCTTTTACCCGCTGAGATGATTAACTACCTCGACTACACGCATCTCCTCTTGCACACGATCTTGCCAGCCAGAGCAGCTGAACGAATCACCGGTGTGCCAGCCAGTATTTTAATAGCGGAATACAAACACTTTTTTGGGTTCTTCGAGGAGGAGCCGGAAATTGAGAATGACTTTTTCGATGCCGGTCTTCGGTTCGCCAGTCCCGAGGCGTCCTTCCTGGAGCACGCCGTTCGCCTGGCGACTGACAAAGCCTTCGAACCCGTTTGGACCGCCGCGCACGATCCTGCCGAGTGCTTGAAGGAGCTGAGGCGTTGTGAGGTTTGGGACGACGACACGCGGTTGAATATGGTCGGAAGCATCGCCTCCTACCATCTGCAAAAGCTCGATCTCCACCAAACGGCTCGAACATTGGCCCGGCTGTCCGCCTAGCCGTGACTGCCCGCGCGACTGCGGACACCGTGCGTAGATTGCGGAGTTTGTACCAAGTGGAGTCGCAGCGAATAGACTGAAAAGCGTTCACTGAAGGAGGTTCACATGGATTTGATTGGAATCCTCGTTGTCTGGCTGCTCTTATCCTGCCTTGTCGCGGCTTACGCGAACAGAAGGTTTCGCAGCGGAATCGGCTTTTTCTTTCTCTCTTTGTTCCTGAGCCCCCTCGTCGGATTCATCCTGGCCGCAGCGGGACGCTCCGATCCGCAACGGCGGGGACTCAAGAAATGCCCCGTCTGCGCGGAGATCGTTAAGGCCGAGGCGCTGAAATGCCGGTTCTGCGCTTTCGATTTCACGGCACCAGCTCCGCTACCGCTGAGAGCAGACGCCCCGAAAATAGTTGGGTCGTCGTTATCGGCTGTCCGTCCCCGATGACTTGATTCCAGAGTCTCGTTGCGGTAGACTCTCCATGCCCTCCTTCCACAGTGAAGGCGCAAATAGGGTCAAGGCATGGCGTAGCGGGTCGTTAGATTTGCGGCGACTCGACTCTATATTTATTTTCAGAGGAGAACGCCATGCAATTCCAAGCTGGTACAGTTCCTCCAAAAACTCTTGAGTCCAAAGTTCGCCGTCTGGCGCGTCGCTGCGGTCTGCGCGTGATGAAGTCGCGGCGTTAGATTTTTTTGCCAACCTTTCTACTTTCCAGTGTTTCGACGCTGGCAAACAGAAAACGATTGAGCAAAAAGAAAAAGGAGAAAGTCCATGAACACGATAGATAGGTCGAGTAAGGCGATGCGTTTCGACGAAGATGTTTTCTGTTGGGACTACTCGGGGGCGCATCGGGAGGGCACCCTTTTCGAGAAGCGGATTGTGTGGTCTAAGGTTAACGAAGATGGCTCACTCGCAGTGGTGACCGACACCGGGCTGCATATTTTCCTCTCAACTGAATGGCAGCGACTCGATCGAGTAGCCACGCGGACGCGCCTTCTCGCTAAGACCGCGTGAACCCCAGGTCTTAAATTCGAAGGTGAGGCGCGCCGGGGAAGTTTGGATTTCACTCCGGCGCGCCTCATGTTTCTTGCGGAGTTTGCGGGTTTCGGCGAACCTTCTTCACCGATCATGGCGGCCCAGATTGTTTTCAGGTAGGAAACTCTCTTCGATTTTCCGTCATCCAATCTGCTATCCTGACACCGCTCTAAAAATGCTCCGCTCCGAGCAGCCCACAGGAACTGACTCGCCCCTCGTTCGCTCTACATCTCACCAGCCGCCAGGCTACCTGGTGAGCCTCGGTTTCGCGTCTAAGTTTTTGGAGGTCTCGCGGGACACGGTGATCCGATTTTGCGAAGTGGGAATCCTGCGCGCCACGCTCTTTCGCAAGGACCACTGGCTCGTCGACGAGCACTCTCTTTTCCAATGGCATGACGCGAACCGGAATACACTGGCTGCTGCTCGCGCGGTGGTGAAAACGGAAGCAGAGCCGATGCTTTGCCCGCGAGGGGCATGTGAGGCTCACTGGGAGCGATGCGGCCAGGTGATCCCGGCGTTCCGGGTGAGCTTATGTCGGGGGTGCTTCCGGGGTAGACCACTCCGAGTGAGAGCGGAATGAGGTGCGGCGGATACAGGGCCGGTTGCGATTCCCTGATCCCATTTCTGGATCGCTGCTCGAAGGACGTAAACCCTCTGCAAAAATAGGGGGCGAAAGAGGGCGAAAGGTTTGCCTAATCTCCCTGCTGGCGGATGTCCGTTGGATTTTCGTGTTTTCTGGGTTCGTGGGACTTCGAACTCCTAGATTCCATAGGGTTTGCGGGTGAGGTGAAAAGAAAAAAGCGAGTGGGACTCAAATGGGACTCTGATTCGTCTCGCTCTCTAATAGAATCAACGACTTCCGAGTCCCACGGACGCCACCACTGTCACTTATCGCGGAAAATACGGGCGGCGCGCGCCGACGACCCTAAGCCTACCTAACTCTCTTGTTTCTCGCTAGTTCTGCCGCACTCTGCCGTCCTCTGTCGCGTCCTGCCGCACTATCACTTATCTCGGAAAACCCCACTTGGGCGCTTGGCAAAAGTGAGGCGAGATGAAGCTCTAGACGTGCACTTCGACGGCGCTGAGGCGGAGTTTGCCGGCGGTGACGGCGGATTCGAGAGCGGTTACGACAACCGCATCGAATTTTGACCCCGTCAGGGCCCGGATGCGGTCGAGCGCGTACTCCAGATCCATCGCCGACTGGTAGGGGCGATTGGTGGTCATGGCATCGAGTGTGTCGGCCACGCCGATGATGCGCGCCATCAGCGGAATCTGCTGCCCCTGCAAGCCGTAGGGATAGCCGCGGCCGTCCATGTGCTCGTGGTGCAGCTCGATGCCTGGGAGCATCTCTTTGAGCTGCGAGACCGGGCGCATGATGTTCGCCCCTTTTACGGTGTGCTGCTTCATCAATCCGAATTCTTCGGGCGTCAGCGAGCCGGGTTTCTTCAGCACGCGATCCTCGACACCGATTTTTCCGACGTCGTGCAGCAACGCCGCGATGCGCAGCTTGTCCAGCTCTTCCGTGGTGAGATCAAGCTCCTGGCCGATCAGCATCGAATATTTCGCCACGCGGCCGGAGTGACCGCGCGTGTAGGGATCCTTTTCGTCGATGGCCGCGGCAAGCATTCGAATCGAGCCGATAAACAGCTCGCGGTTCTCTTCGGCCGCTTCCTTCAGCCGCTCGATATACTCCTCGATGTCCCCAGCCATCTTGTTGAAATTTTCAGCGAGCTCGCTGATTTCCGATGCGCCGCGCACCGGCGAGCGCTGGTGAAATTCGCCGCGGCTGATGGCGCGCGTCGAAGCAGCCAGGCCGCGAATCGGTCCGCTGATGCCGACCGCGAAAAAATAACCGACGAGGATAGCGGCTAGAATCACCACGCTGACGAACGCCAGCGCCTGGCGGTTGAGCTCCGTCACCCCGGTGTCGGTTTGTGCCTGATCGAGACTCCGCTGCGCGATGACCGCCCAATTCACTTCGGGGAACGTGCTATACGTTCCGATCATTTCGACCGGATGTTTCTTGCCCGTCTCGGAAAAGCGAACCGTCTCCGTGCTGCGCAGCTCCTGGGGCAGCGCCTTCACCTGCGCGACAAGCGAGTTGCTGCTGGCATCCGCGCCGGGAACGAAATTTTTCGTATCCGGATGCACCACGATGTGGCCGCTGTGGTCCACAAGGAAAACGGTGCGTTCCCGGACGCTGGCATCCTGCAGACGGTGAAGAATCGAATCCAGCGAAACGACCGCGGCCAGCATGCCCGTGAAGTTATCGTTCACATCCTTCAAGGGAACAGCGACCACGAAGGCCGGCCGATTATTTGGCGCCAGGGCCAGAGGATCGCTGCGGTACTTGGGGACCTGCGACTGCTGGCAGGTCTCAAACGCACGCCGCAATGCCTTTGCGACGAACGGATCCTGCTCGGCCCGGAAATTTCCTTGCGACGCGCTGGTGCCCTTGCCGGACTTGCCCACGGCCGTCAGATAGATGAACGTGTTCCGATTGCTGTCGACAAAGTTTTCCAGCAAGCGGGTTACTTTCGGCTCGGCGGCCGGGTCCTCGACGTTCTCGATGAGGCCCGTGAGGGCGAGGATCTGCCGCTCGCTGATGAGTTGCTGCGTCAGGTTGGATTCGAAAAGTTGAATTTCCTGCGCCAGCGAGCGCGTGAGGTCGGTCTGCTGGACGCGCTCGGTATCCACGAGCTTGTCCTTGCTGAGCTGCAGCACCTGGCGGTGATAGAGCCCGATGGGCAGCGCGCTGACCAGCAAAAGCGCACCCAGAACGAGCCACAGGATGCGCACGCGTCCTGCGCGCAGACGCTCCCACTGAGATTGAATGCTGGACGACATTCCAACCATCAATTCTAGGGGAACCTGGGCATTTCAGGGGGCCGGGCAGGAGAAGGCGTCGCGCATCTACAACTGGGACTTTAGTACTAGCGGCGCGCGCGAGCAACGAAGCAAGTGCGCCTTATTCCCGCTTCAAGGGCCGCTCCATGATATCCCGGATGGCGTCCTTGGGAGACTTGCCCGCGTGGAGGATGGCGTCAACCTGTTCGGTGATGGGCAGTTCGATGTGGTTTTCTCGTGCCAAAGCCAGCAGCGGCGCGGCGGTGTCCACGCCTTCGGCCACCATGCGCATGTTCGCGCGAATCTCGTGGAGCGTCCGGCCTTTGCCAAGCTCCACGCCTACATAGCGGTTGCGGCTGAGGGATCCTGTGCAGGTAAGGACGAGATCGCCCAGGCCTGCAAGTCCGCTGAGCGTTTCAGGCCGCGCGCCCAGCGCCACTGCCAGGCGGGTCATTTCGGCCAGCCCGCGCGTGATCAGCGCCGCAAGGGCGTTCGAACCCAGTCCCAGCCCCTGGCAGGCGCCGGCCGCAATGGCCATTACATTTTTCATCGCGCCAGCGAGCTCGACGCCGAGAACATCGTCGTTCGTATAGAGCCGGAACGACGGCGCGGCGAACTCTGCCTGCAGTTCGGCCGCGAGGGTGGCATCCTGCGATGCGAGGACCACCGCAGTAGGGTCGCCACGCGCTGCCTCTGCCGCGAAGGAAGGGCCGGAGAGTACGGCGATTCGCGGAGAAAATTTGGTCACGGTCGCCTCCGCCAGGACCTGCGCGATGACCTTGCTCATCCGCAGATGAGTGGAAGGCTCGAGGCCTTTCGTCGCGCTGACAAAGATCATTTCCTGCGAAAGGTGGGGCAGAGCTTGAGTGTAGATGCTCCGCGCATGAGCCGAGGGCATCGCTCCGAGGACGATGGTCGCGCCGTACAGAGCTTCTTTCATGTTGTTTGTGACGCTCACGGTCGCTGGAACAGTGTGGTGCGGCAAATACGTTTTGTTCTCGCGTCCGCTATGCATGGATGCCGCGAGCGCCGCGTCGTGAACCCACAGCGAAATCTCGTGTTCACGCTCGCTGCGCGAAAGCACAATCGCCAGCGCCGTGCCCCAGCTTCCCGCGCCCAGGATGGCGATCTTCTTCACTCAGCGTCCTTTTTCTTGGTGAAAGAGAATTTTGGCTCCGCGCCTTTCACCAGCCGCTGAAGGTTGGCATCGTGCTTGTAAACGATGAGCATCGCCACGGCCAGCGCTCCAAATGTGATGACCGGCGGCGAGGCATGATGCGGCGCCCAGAGAAAGTACATCAGCAGCGGCATCGCTAGAGCTGCCGAAATGGAGCCGAGTGAGACGTACCGCCAGAAGCCGACGACGAGAATAAAAAGGATGAGACCAGCGAGAAATGCAAGCGGGCAGAGCGCCAGATACACTCCTGCCGCGGTGGCGACTCCTTTGCCGCCTTTGAATTTCAGCCAAATCGGAAAGCAGTGGCCCACCAGTGCGGCGAGGCCCGCGATCATCATCCACATCGCGCTGTCATTCGAATAGCGCCCTGCGAGCAGGACGGCAGCGGCGCCTTTCGCCGCATCCAGAAGCAGTGTGAGGATTCCGGCCAGCGGCCCGGCCACTCGCAGGACGTTGGTTGCGCCGATATTCCCGCTGCCCTCTTTGCGCACATCCGTGCCGCCAAAAAGCTTGGCAAGGATCAATCCGAAGGGAATCGAACCAAGAAGATACGCGACAACAGGGATCAGCAGTACAAAAATGGAGATCATTCGCATGTGCTATCAGGCCTCCGCCACCACGAACGGAAAACTTTCGAGCGTAGTGTACTCCGCGCCGGACGGTTTTAGCTTGCTTTCGATCAGATGAAATTGATTGGTACGGAGCGAACCGAAGTCTCGCGCCGCGTTTTCCTGCATCACGGTGCGAAGTTTTTCCGGCAGCCCCGGAGGCTGGAAGCGCGCGAGAGTCAGATGTGGCGAGAAAGGCCGCGCCTCCGCCGGGAAGCCAAGTTTTTCCGTGGCCTGATCGATATGCAACGCGAGTGTTTTCAGATTCGGCGACGCGTCCAGGCCGGCCCAGAAAACACGAGCGTGTTTTTCATCTGGGAAGAAGCCCAAGCCGCGAAAATCGATCGTCACCTCTCGATCGGAACGCACGGTGGAGAGTGCAGCGCGAATGGCATCGAGTTTCGCCACTGGCACTTCGCCAATGAACTTGAGCGTCACGTGAAGATTTTCTGCGCGAGCCCAGCGAGGCTGCGGCGATAGTGCGCGAAGCGGCTTGAGGAAGCCGGCGAAGTTTTCTCGCACGGTGGAAGGAATCTCCAGAGCCACGAAGAGGCGCAAGCTCACGCCCCTTTAGAGCTGCGCGCCGGTGGTTCTCCGCCATTGTAGAGAAAATGGATGCGCACCATGTCGAGCGCCAGCTGCGCCGCGTGCCAGCGGATGGCTTCCCGGTCGCCGGGAAAGCGCACGCCGCGCTCCTTCACGCCGCCGGCATGTGAAATTGCGACGTGCACGGTGCCCACGGGTTTTTCTTCGCTTCCGCCGCCCGGACCGGCGATGCCGGTGATGCCCACGCCGAGCGTGCTGCCGGTGCGGCGGCGAATGCCATCGGCCAGCGCGATCGCCACTTCACTGCTGACCGCGCCTTTCGTCTTGATGATCTCCGGCGGCACGTCGGCCCACGCGGTCTTCAGTTCATTGCTGTAGCAAACGACTCCGCCGAGGAAATACGACGAACTCCCGGCGATGCTGGTGAGCCGCTGCGCGAGCAGCCCTCCGGTGCAGCTTTCGGCGGCAGAGATGGTGGCACTGTTCATCGTGAGGATGCGCGCGACCACTTCTTCCAGCGAAGAGCCATCCTGGGAAAAGATGCGGTCCATCAGCGCCAGTCCAAAGCTCTGCGCAATTTCGTCGAGCGTTTTTTGTGCATGCGCAGCGTCCTCGGTCCACAGCCGCAGGTGAATCTGAATCTCGCCCGGCGCGGCGAGGATCGTGGTGTTCACGTCGGCGTAGCGCGTGTAAATCGGTTTGATGCGCTGTTCGAGCGCGGATTCACCCATGCCCGCGACGCGCAGCTCGCGGTGAAACATTCGAATGCTCGACCCGCGCCGCTCCAGCCGCGGCAAAATCTGTTCCTGGAACATGGGCTTCAATTCGCGCGGCGGCCCAGGAAGCAGCGCGATGATACGGCCGGCGTCTTCGATCCACAGCCCCGGCGCCGAGCCGCGCGGATTTTCCAGAACTTCCGCTCCTTCGGGCACCATCGCCTGGCGCACGTTCACCGCGGGCATCTCGCGGCCGAGCGCGCGGAAGCGGCCTTCGATGGAATGGAGTAACAGCTCGTTGACTTGCAGCTTGCGGCCAAGCAGATCGGCGACGGTTTCGCGAGTGAGGTCATCTTCCGTAGGGCCCAGGCCGCCCGACGCGATGACCAGTTCCACGCGCTGCAGCGCTTCCTGAAACGCCGCGCTCAGAGTATCGCGATTGTCCCCGACAATCGATTTGCGTACCACCTCGATGCCGAGCTTGTTCAACTCTTCCGTCAGGAAGAGCGAGTTGGTGTCCATACGGTCCGGAGTGAGCAGTTCCGAACCAACGGCGATGATTTCCGCTTTCATGTCGTCAAATTATCCGATGAGCGGCAAGCCGCGAACATCCCAATCCAGCGTGAAGAGGGCGCCAGTCGTGGCCAAAATCGCGCGGCCGGAGGGCAACAGCGCAAGGCCGATGAGGCCGGAGCCACTAAGCACGACATCGGCGTGAGCCTGCGGCGTAATCCGCACGATTCCGCGGCGGCCTCCGAAGGACGCAGCAACATACAGATTTCCGTCGCGGTCAAACGCCAATCCCTGCGGTCGGCCGAGTCCGCGGAAGAAAACGCTGACGTCGCCACCCTGCGTGATGCGATGCACACGGTCGAAACTCGACGTCGTCGGTCCGGTAACGTAGAGATCGCCGCTCGGATGAAACGCCAGGTGGTACGCGGCAATGGACGGCTCGAGCGTCGCAAAGACAAAAATCTCGCGGCTCGCGCTGATCTTAAAAATGGTGCCGCTGCGGTCGCCGACGTAGAGATTGCCGGCAGGGTCGAACGCGATGCCGGTGGCGACGCCCATCCCTTCCATCCACTGCTCCGCGCGACCGTCGGGCGTAACGCGATGAATCGTGCCGTCGTTGCGGCAGGAGACGAAAAGATTTCCGGCGCGATCGAGAGCCAGGCCGCTGGGATTCATCAGCGACGTGACGAACGGCTTCACGCTGTAGTTCGCCGTGATTTTGTAAAGCGAAACGGGAACGCGTTGCCCGCGTGGGCCGGAAAACGTGACGTAGATGTTGCCTTCGCTATCGACCGCGGGATTCGCGACCGGATGAAGATTGTCCGCGATCTGCAACCCAATGTGCACCGGATGCGGCTGGCTCTCGTGGCCGGCGGTGGCGACGCGCACCACGCCGCCGTTCGCGCCTTCTGGAACGCGCGCGATCAGGCGATTCTCGCTGGCGAGTGCGAGGCTCGCTTCCGCTTCCCCGAAGCGCACCACCGGGCGCGATTGCGCGCGCGAGACGAAGCCGGTGCCGTGAATGGCCATCTCGCCGCCGGGAATGGCAGCGGCAGGCGCGACTCTCTCAATGTGCGGAATGCCGTTTTTTTCTGCCGAGGACCCGAAACCGAATTTCATACCCAGCCAATGTGAAACGTGAGAAGACCAAAGTGTAACGCGACGCGCAAGAGAATTGCCGCGTAGATGCCCGCCATCCAGTCATCCGCCATGATGCCCCATCCCCCGGGCAGCTTTTCCAGCTGCCGCACCGGCCACGGCTTCCAGATGTCGAACACGCGAAAAAGTATAAAACCGAGCAGCAGGTATTTCCAGTTGACCAGGCTCAGCGCGAAAAAGACCGCAAAGGTGGAGAAGTCCATGTGCGAGGTTAGGTGCGGCAGTGCGATTGGAATTAGCGGCAGCAAAAGAGCGAAATGCTGTCCGGCCACTTCATCGATCACCACGAATTGCGGATCTTTGATTCCCGCATGCGCGGCCGCCCGGGAAGCACTCCAGACGCCGATCGCGCCAAACAGGACGAGCAGCGCCAGCGCGCAGAAAATCGGGAGGGCCAGGACAGCGTTGTGAAGGTCGCTGCCGGGAACAAGAAAATGCTTGTCCATCAGGACCGCGTCGTAATCGGGGTGAACAGACAGCAACCCGCCGAGCGACGCGGGCCGCAGGAAGAAAACAGCCGAGAGAAAGACGGTCGCAACCCCAATGAGCGAACCAAATGTGCCCGGCGCTTTTGGTAGGTATCCCACGCCGAATGCCGTGGCGATCGCCAGCGCGAGCCGCGGCTTCTCGCGCGGTGCTTGGGGAGCGGATGTGGCGTCAGTGGTCTGCGTCATTCGGGCTGTCCAAATCGTTGTCCAAGTCAAGCACGATGGTCTTGCGCTCGCCGTCCAGAATGTCTTCTTCATCGAAGACAGGTTCGGAAACAACGTATTTCTCGCTGGCCCAATTACCGAGGTCCCGTTCCCGGCAGCGCTCGCTGCAAAAAGGGAAATCCGCGTGGATCGCGGAGTCGGTCTCCGCTTTGCAGATGGGGCCCTTATGTTTCATGGTGCAGCTACGTCCCCTTCGAGCTGAGAGTATATCTCAGGCGAGGACACGGAGGGGTGCGCCGGTGGCAATGCGATGAAGCTTCTCGACGGGCGGGGCGGACGAAATTGACTCGGTGGCAACTCTGCCCCGTGCTGCAGGTCGGGGAAGAATTTCGACCACGCGGCCGATGAGGTCATAGGCGTCGGTCTTGGTAATTTCAACGCGCGCGACGTCGCCCGCTTCCGCGATTTCTCCTCCGGGCAATTCAATGTCCGTCAGATACAGCTTCCCGTCGATCTCCGGAGCCATGCCTTCCAGGTGCGCCTCCCAGACGAGAGGATTGTCCTTCGACGGGCCTTCGATCAGCGCTGTGAACGTGCGCTCTTCGGACGCGCGCGATCTTGTGCGCAAATACTTCGCGCGCAAATTCTCTCTCGATATTTTCTTTTGAATGGCCATCAGGCGCTTGCGGCGGTCGCCGATCGTTTCCGCATCCACTTTTTCATCGAGCGCGTAGCTTTCCGCGTTGTCCACGTCGGAATACTCGAACACGCCCATCCAATCGAGATTCGCGGCCTTCACGAAATCGCACAGTTCCTCGAAATCGGCTTCGGTCTCGCCCGGAAAGCCCACGATG
>JBGQCW010000003.1:0-23456 GCA_041495565.1 Candidatus Acidiferrum sp. | reverse complement strand
TAGAAAGGCATCGCCGACACTTGCTGGTAAGCCTGAACGATTTTGTTGCGAACCTGGACCATCATCTCGAAAGCGAGGTTCGCCTTTTCGACGGCGATCATGGCGGAGTGGACGTCCTGACCATTTCCATTCAAGAGTTGAGTGACTTTGCCATCCGCTTCGGACTGGAGTTGGCCGACCTGGTCCATCGCATTACGAAGTGTGCCCATGAAATCAGATTCGCCCGAGGACACCTGCTGACGAGATGAGCCCGTGCCGGGCTGCACCCCGAACCCGCCCTGCGGAAATCCTTGAATTGTGTTGCTCATGAGTGTTTCTCCTTGCCGGGAATCATCCTAGAATGGTGATGGACGTCTGAATCATGTTCTTGGTGCTGGTAATTGCTGCTGCGTTGATTTCATACGCGCGCGCCGCGCCCATGAGGTTGACCAATTCTTCGGCGGGATTGATCGAGGGGTAGGAGACGTAGCCCTGAATGTCGGCGTCCGGGTGACCCGGTTCGAAGCGCCGGACTGGTGGCGTCTGGTCGGCAACAACATTCACGACGCGGACATCTTCGGCGTGAAGATCGGCGAAAGAGGCAAGCATCATTCCGAATTTTGGCTGGGCGGCCTGGCGTGCACCAAAAACAACATGCATGCGCTGGTAAGGTCCGCCGCTGTCGGTGCGAGTCGTTTCGGCGTTGGCGAGATTTGCGGAGACGACCTCGGCACGCATGCGTTCGGCGCGCAACGCCGAGCCGCTGATTTCCATCACGCGAAAGAGATTCATTACTGGCCCTCCTTGATGGCGGTCTGGAGCTGCGCGAATTGCGCGCGAAGAATGGCGGTGGCGGCTTTGAATTGCAGCTGGACCTCGGCAAGTAACAGGGATTCGCGATCGACGCTCACATTGTTGCCGTCGGGCCGCGCTATAAGGCCCCGGACCGGCATCACGAACGGGCTCGTCACGCTGGTGTCTTCGCCATTCATGGCGCGATGCAATTCACCGTGGAAGTCCAGGTCTCGCGTGTGGTAACCCGGCGTGTCAACGTTGGCCAGGTTGGTACTCACCAGCGTTTGGCGCATGGCGTTGAGATCCAGGGAACGTTCGAGCAGTGACAATTGAGATGAATTCAGCCAGCTCATGAAGCCCTCCTGGCCGGCAGGCCGTACTCGCGAATCTTGTTGCGGACAGTGCGCAAACTCACACCCATCAGTTCCGCGGCCCGAGTCCGATTTCCACCGGTGGCCTCGAGAGTTTTCTCGAGGAGCTGCCGCTCCATCTCGTGGAGGGTGAGTCCTGGTATGAAAGCGGCAGGCTTCTCCTGCTGCGCGGTGGTTCCCGATTCGAATAGTTGTGGACCTAGAGTGGTGCCGGAGGCGAGTGCGAGCGTCCGGCGGATAAAATTTTCAAGCTCGCGAATGTTTCCCGGCCAGTCGTGGGCTTCGAGCTGCGCCGCGAGCTCGGATGAAATGGAATACATCCCGTGTTGGCCGCGCGGCTCATACTTGCGGAGGAAGAATTCCGCGAGCGGAAGAACGTCCTCGCGGCGCTCACGAAGAGGCGAAATCGTCAGTGGAACGACGTTCAGACGATAGTAGAGGTCAGCGCGGAAATGACCTGCTTGCACTTGGGCTCGTAGCGATCGATTTGTCGTGGCGATCACGCGGACATCGACCGGAACTGGACGTGTGTCGCCGAGGCGATCAATCTCACGTTCCTGGAGTACGCGGAGAATTTTGGGCTGGAGGCTGAACGGCATCTCGCCTATTTCGTCAAGCAGCAGCGTTCCCCCGTCGGCGAGCTCGAACTTGCCGGGCTTGGCGGTGCTGGCTCCGGTGAAAGCGCCACGGACATGACCGAAGAGTTCACTTTCGAGCAGATTCTCGGGAAACGCGGAGCAATTCACCGCGACGAAGGGGCCCGACTTGCGCGGGCTTGAACCGTGAATTAGCTGAGCGAGAAGTTCCTTGCCCGTGCCGCTTTCGGCCTCGATCAGAATATCGGCGTCAGTCTGCGCGACGCGCTGGGCGCGGGCCAGCAGCGAGCGAAAGTCGGCCGAAGTGCCGATGCCTCCAAAAACCGCGCCTGTTCCCTCTTCATCGAGCGCGGGCGCTAGGAATCGTTGCGCCGCCGCCTCCAGCTCATCGAAGGAAACCGGCTTCTGCAAATAGTCACAGGCGCCTCCCTTGATGGCTTGAACCGCGTCGGGGACGCTTCCATAAGCAGTGAGAAGAATGACCGGCGTATCCGGAACGCATATGCGGACTCCCTGCATAACCTGTAGGCCGTCGCCGTCGGGCATGCGCATGTCGGTCACGACGAGAGTTGTGGGCGTCGAGCGGAATTTGGAGAGGGCTTCGCCTACGCCACTGGCGGTTTGCACCTTCCAGCCGCGCCGGCGGAAGTTGGCTTCCAACGCTGCACGCATGGCCGCTTCGTCATCAACGATCAGTACATCGTTCATGCTTGACCTCCGGAGACAGGAAGAAAGACGGAGAAGGTGGTGCCTTGCAGCTGTTTGCTCTGAACGCGGATTTCGCCGCCGTGCTGCTCGATGACCTTCTTACAAACGGAGAGACCAAGGCCCGGGCTGCCGGGAGTCGTGGTGAAACCCGGGTCGTAGATACTGTCCAAGAGCTCTGGAGCGATGCCGCGGCCTTCATCCAGAAAGTCGATTTGGACCACACCGCCCGGGAATTGCGGCGCCCAGCGCAATTTGACGGAAAGCTTTCCGCCCGGCAACATGGCCCGGAACGCGTTCAAGGAAAGGTTGAAAAAAACCTGTTTGAGCCGGTTCGCGTCCGCGTGGGTGGAGATTTTCCCGAGAGCGTTGTCGATTCGGATGAGCTGGCCGCGCTGACGGGCGAGCGGCTGAAGAAAATCCATCGATTCATGGATCAAGCGGTCGAGTTCAGTGGGAAGCAATTGGGCCGTCGGCTGACTATGAAATTGCAACACATTGTTTACGGTCGCCGAGAGCGCCCGGAGGCCGGCTTGCAGATGGGTGACCCATTGACGTGTTTCCGGCATTTGGGCCGTGGCGTCCGCGAGCAAGCCCGTGAAGAGCTCCATGCTACCGAGCGGATTTCGAATCTCATGCGCCAGGACGGTTGCTACCTCGGCCAGGGCCAGGGAGCGGCGAGCAGCTTCGCGCTCGGAGGCAAGACGCTTTTCTTCCGTGGTATCGCGGACGATCCAGATGGTGTCGCTCGGGCTGTCGCTGGCCTCGCTAACGTTTGCACGTAAAATGCCGATATACCGATTACCGGGAGATCCGGGGACTGTGCATTCCAGTTCCGAAATAGTGCCGGTCGCGGGAGTTTCGCTGATCATTTTCTCGAATGCGGCAGGCAGCGCATTTCCGGCACTGGGAGCCCAATCGGCAGGAACCTGAAGCAGACGCCGTGCTTCCGGATTAATGATCTGGGTTTGCCCGCCAGCACTGACAACAAGAACGCCGCAGGGCAAGTTTTCCAAAACACGCGAAAGATAACGCCGAACGCGCGCGTTTTCCTCGAGACTGCGGTCGAGCTCGGAATTCGTCCTCTGGAGTTCCAGATGCAACCGGGAAACTTCCGCCTGGAGTTGCGTATAGGATTTTTCGAGAGAGCCTGCCGCCTGGGTAAAGGTCAGGAATGCGCGGGTCAGACTCTCCTGCGCAGCGGCTCGGCCTTGCGCCTCCGCCGCACTGCGCGTTCCTTGCCGGGATCTAGGCAAACTTTTCATCACGGACATGCATGCACGCTTTCTGCCAGGAGCACTCCGCCAGGCTTAGATTTCCCTTAACTGGTAGCTATCACCGAACTTCTGGAAGTGCTCGACATTCAACTGTGTCTCATTTCCGGACAGGATGAATGCGCGTTCGATGGCGTGCTGCAGTTCACGCACGTTCCCCGGCCAGTGAGATTGCTGGAGGAGACCTAGCGCGGCATCTGATAATTGCTTGAGCGGCAAACCGTTTTCAGCTGAAAGCAATGAAAGAAAATGCCCGGCCAGCGAGCTAATGTCATCCGCGCGTTCTCGCAAAGGAGGCAGTGCGAGAGGAAAGATGGCAAGGCGATAATAAAGGTCCTGGCGGAACTGCTTAGCCTGCACCAGCTCGAAAAGACTTACATTTGTGGCGCATACCACGCGGACATCCACTCGATGGACGTCGGAACTGCCGAGCCGCTGCACTTCCCCGTTTTGCAGAAAGCGGAGAAGTTTTGCCTGCATGCTCAAGGGAAGCTCACCGATTTCGTCGAGAAAGAGTGTTCCACCTTGGGCAACGTGAATGCGGCCGAGGCGCGATTGAACAGCGCCCGTGAAGGCGCCCCGCGTGTGACCGAACAATTCTGCTTCCAGCAGCGCTTCCGGGATTGCAGCACAATTCACGACCACGAACGGTTGACGCACGCGCGGACTGAGATGGTGCAACGCCTGCGCGACGAGCTCTTTTCCGGTGCCGGTCTCGCCCATGATCAATACGGTCGTGTCACGCGATGCCACCATGCGAGCGAGGCGATAAACCTGTTGAATCGCACGGCCGGTGCCGATCATTCCTGGAAGTGGCTCTACGTGGACCGGAATTGGATGGGAAGGCGCCGGAATATGGTCTTCCGCGATTGTTGATTCGTTGTGCCCGCGAGGGTCCTCGTCAACTTCGCACACCTGCGTGTCCTGGAGTTCACTTCCGCCGTACCGCGAATCAAAAAATTCCACTGCGGTTTGCGGATAACGCTGCCGGATGAGTTCCGCGACTTCTGTCGCATCCAAATCGGGAAGATTGCGGTCCAAGAGTACGCTGTCACAAGAGAAGTGCAGGAGCTTTGAAAGTGCGTGGGCGCCACCCACGGCCTCCTCACTCAACGAGCCTGAATATTCACGATTCTTCATCATGCGGTTCCGAAAAATAGGATCTGCGCTGGCAACGAGGATTCGGCTCCCGGACCGAATCAAACTGGGTGTAGCGATGGTTGCCATATCTTTCCCCCACTTCAGAAAAACTGGATTCGCAGATCGGTGAACTTTCATCTGCACGCCGCAGACGGAAAATTCTTCCGAGCCGCAAGCGGGATGGAGTTATGCGTTTTGACTACCAAACATTAAGCGGAGGATGGATTGAAAAGAAGGGACTTATGGAGAAACACAAATAGACGGACTGCACCGACTCGGAACAACGTTCCGCCAGCGCACACACGACAACGCGCAGTCCTTGCCCACCTGCATGGCCACCTTTGCCCAGCGGCGTGGACAAAGTTGATTCCGCGTGACCGGAGGCTCACTCGAATACTTCGTCGGCCAACGGAGCGATTACTTTAGTCGTTTTTTCGAGAGATTTATTAAAATGAGATAATTCTGCGCGGAAGCAGAAAAGTCTTCCTGGTGAGTCCAGGTATGCTTCGGATGAGCGGTTCCCATTTCGGATCATCCACGAAATCGTCCAGTGCAAGAACGTAGCCGGCACGGCATAGTTCGCTACAGGCATGGACCACTTCCGGCGTGGGCGTGACACTCTCGAGAATTTCCACGATGATCCGGCTGGGCGGCAAGAGCCAGGCCGCTCCACGCAGCAGCGTGGCTTCTTCGAAACTAACGAAGGCTTTCGCAGGGCCCACCAGCATCTCCAGGTCGAAGACCCGTCGTCGAGGCGACGATGACGCTGCTGGACGCTTCTTTGCTCGATTGGAAGATGTTTTGCGGTCCAGCGCGGAAGAATAACTCGTAGGCAACGACTTTTAGATGCGTGCGATGAGCGTGAAGTATGCCATGTTGCCGTCGTCTGCATATAGTACCGAGCGTCTCGGAAAAACATGACGCTCAATCCACTCAGATTGGGCAACAGTAGCTGGTAACAGTTAGCGGTTTTCTAAGGTAAGTTCTTTGGTTTCTTCAAATGGTGGAGCCGATGGGATTCGAACCCACGACCTCCTCGATGCCATCGAGGCGCGCTCCCAACTGCGCCACGGCCCCACCCGGGTATCAACAACTGGACTCATTTTACATGAGCGAAGAGGCTCCGTCCATGACCCGCAGGTTTGAAGACTGGCGCGACGATTGGCTCGCCCCGTTTTGCTTTGGAGACGCGCGCACGCGACAGAGTGTGCCATCAGCTTGAATTCTGTAGAATGGCAGCCCTATGGCAAAGCTTACATTTCTTGGCGCGGCAGGATGCGTTACCGGTTCGAAGTATTTGGTGGAGGCAGCGGGCAAGCGGCTGCTGGTGGATTGCGGGATTTTTCAGGGCACGAATGAACTGAAAGACCGCAATTGGAAGCCGCTGCCGATCGATCCGAAGACGATCGATTACGCGATGCTGACGCATGCGCACCTCGATCATACGGGTTGGCTGCCAGTGCTTGTGAAGGATGGCTATCGCGGTCCAATCTTTGCGAATCCGGCGACGATCGAACTGACAGAGATTTTGTTGAAAGATTCGGCACACCTGCAGGAAGAAGAAACGGAACACGCACAATTCAAGAAATACAGCCGGCACCCAGAGCCGCGCGCGCTCTATACGACGGAAGACGTTGACCCCACGCTGAAGCTGATCAAGAGCATGCCACGCAGCGGCGCGTTCGATATCAGCCCGGAATTCCGCGTGGCGTCCTACGATGCTGGGCACATTTTGGGCTCGTCGAGTCTGGAGTTGACCATCACCGAGGGCGGCAAGAAGATTGTCGTAGTGTTTTCCGGTGATATCGGGCGGTACAACCAGCCGATTCTGAAGGATCCGACCACGCCGCCATCAAAGGCAGATGTGCTGATTTGTGAATCCACGTATGGGGATCGCGAGCATCCGGAAGGCGACGCCGCGGAATTGCTGGCGCAAATTGTGAACCGCGTCGCGAAGCGCGGCGGATCGATTGTGATCCCGGCGTTTGCGATCGGGCGGACGCAGACCTTCATGTATTACCTGCGGCAACTGGAGGACCAGCAACGGATTCCGCGCTTGCCCGTCTACGTGGACAGCCCGATGGCGCTGAGCGCGACCGATTTGTATTTGAAGCACAGGGAGGATCACGACCTGGACTATGCGCGGGAGGAAGGCAGCGGCGGAAAAGGCGATCCTCTGAATGTGCATGAATTCCATCTGACACGGTCGGCCGAGGAATCGAAGGCCATCAATAATGTCAAGACACCCTGCATCATAATTTCGGCAAGTGGGATGGTGAGCGGCGGCCGCGTGCTGCACCACATGGTGCAACGCCTGCCGGATGCGCGCAATGCCGTGATCCTTGCGGGATTTCAGGCCGAGGGGACACGCGGCAGAGCTCTGCAGGAAGGCGCGAAGTCGCTGAAGCTCTACGGTCAGGATGTGCCGGTGTGCGCAGAGATCGTCGAGATGGGGCAATTCTCGGCCCACGCCGGAAAGAGCGAGCTGCTGCGATGGCTGACGGCCCTGCCGGCACCGCCAAAGCAGACGTACCTGACCCACGGTGAACCGGTGGCTGCGCAGGCTTTACAGGCAGCCATTCAGCAAAAGTTCCAGTGGAAAGCCGCGGTGGCGAAGTATTTGGATACGGTGACGGCGGGGGAATGAGGACTGGACGGGCCTCAAATTATTTTCATCAATTCAGGAAACTAATTGAGGGCGAACCTCGTCTATACAAGCAAGACCACTCGCGGGGTAGGGGGCTAACCACCACAGGGCAACCGACCGTCAGTCTCCTACCCCTAAAAAGCCCTCAAGCACTTGAAATTGCATAATTTACATAGAATTTAGGCGTGGAATTGCAATCCTCAAATACTCACAAGGGAACTTTTCTTCTTGATGCGAGGAATCTCGCGTAAGAGGGTTCTAACTTGCGGCCAGGACCGGCCGCTTTGTGGGTGTCTCGCGGGACATGGGCGGGATTTCTACCAGGTCCATCCCGGCAACGAACATGGGTGTCGGCGCAACTCTTCCCCAACGGTTTAGACCCCAACGAGCGCGGATGAACTTCACTTCCGGACGGAGCGACAGGTCCAGCACCATCTTGGTCGTGCCCCGATAAAACTGCTGCGGCAGCTTGAGGAGTGGCTTCTTCGGCCAGGTCTCCCCGTCGGCAGAACCCCAGATCGATACCTCGAGCGATTCCTGTTCAATTTGATCCGTGACGCTAAGGCAGCAGAGAAACGTACGGGAAGCGATGGTGGAAATGTCGAAGGCCGCGCCATCGCCATTGGCTTCCATGCGCGTATCAGCGGGAATGAGTGCCAGTTTTGTCGGCATATTGATTGTTGCGTGCGGATTCTAACACAGAGTTTTCGGTTCGGCGAATGGCGCACCCTGGCCAGTGCGAGTGCAAAGAATTGCGCCTCTACGGTGCCGGTTCGGGTGGTTGAGGCAAATCGGGGATGCCCTTCACCAGTGATGGGTCCAATGGCTTCAGTTTGAATTGATCGGTGAGGAAGGCGATGCGGTCGCGGCGCGCTTCGGCGTTGAGCGCGTGGGGCGCGTCGTATAGTTTGAACTTCTTGGGCTCGCTCGCGATCGCAGCGTACTGGCGTGCCCGCTCTGCGGTCAGGAATTTCTCCTGCGTCGCATACTGCAGGAATACGGTCGCTGGAGCTGCATGGGAAACAAACTTGCCGGGATCCAGCCAAGCGTACTTGGCGATGAACGCGTCGAACTTTTCCGGGCCGACTTTCTGGCGGTACTCCTTGAATTCCTCGGATTTTAGATTGACTTCATCGGACATGCCGCCAGCCATCAGAACTATCCTTTTCTATTTCGCGGAAAACTATCGATTCACCGCAATCATCGCGGCCTTAAACGTAGCGATCCTCTTTGTTCTGCGATTTACAATTCTCTAAAGGACAGCCCGCTTCTTTCGGATCGTCTTGAACAAACCGTGGGCCTAAGACCGCAGCTTGGACAGGCGCTCTTCGGCGGCGGCGAGGGTTTCTTCTTTCTTGCAGAAAGTGAACCGCACCTGGGAAGCGCCGTCGCGCGCGTCGTTGTAAAAGCTGGAGCCGGGAACGACGGCGACGCCTATTTTTTCGACGAGGTATTTGGCGAAGGCGACATCGTTCGTCTCCGACCCGGAGCGCGGGAGAGCGGAAGGATTGAAGCGCGAGATGTCCGTCATGATGTAGTACGCGCCGCGCGGCTTGAACACGGTGAATCCGGCAGTCGTAAGAATTTTCAGAAGACGCTCGCGCTTGGCCGCGTAAGAGGCGGCAAGTTTGTCGTAATAGCCTTGGGGAAAGCGCATCGCGCTTGCGCCGGCCTGTTGCAATGGAGCGGCAGCCCCTACCGTCAGGAAATCGTGCACCTTGCGAATCGGCTGTGTGGGCTCCGGCGGAGCCAGGACCCAGCCCACGCGCCATCCCGTCACGCTGTACGTTTTCGAGAGGCCATTGATGACAATGGTGCGGTCGCGCATACCATCGATGCGCGCCATGGAGATGTGTTCGGCGCCGTCGTAGAGGATGTGCTCGTAGATTTCGTCGGTGATGCAGTAGGCGTTCCAGCGCACACAAAGGTCGCGGATGAATTCGAGTTCGGCGCGCGTGAAAACCTTCCCCGTAGGGTTGTTGGGCGTGTTGAGGATGATCGCTTTGGTGTGCGGTCCAAAGGCGGCGGCAAGTTCCTTTTCGTCGAAGGCCCAATCCGGAGTGCGCAGCTTGACGAAGCGCGGCGTAGCCCCGCTCAAAATCGCATCGGGGCCATAGTTTTCATAAAACGGTTCGAAGACGACGATTTCGTCACCGGGATTGATGATGGCCATCATGGCGGACATCATCGCCTCGGTCGAGCCGCAGCAAATGGTAATCTCGCGTTCAGGGTCGTATTTGACGCCCTGCGTGCGCTCGAATTTTTCAACGATGGCGTCGCGCAGCGGCTTCGCGCCCCAGGTGATGGCGTACTGGTTGATGTTGTCGCTGATGGCCTGGCGCGCGGCTTCCTTGATTTCTTCCGGCGCTGCAAAATCTGGAAATCCTTGCGAGAGATTGACGGCGCCGTGCTTCAAAGCCAGGCGCGTCATTTCCCGAATGACGGATTCGGTGAATTGCTCCGCCTTCGCGGAAAGCATGCGGCGGGAAATTTGAGCCATCGTCGGATCGGAAGCGGTCATTGCACCTTCTCAGTCTATCGGCAGCTAGACTGCTGACCCGCAGAGTTCTGTCAGCGAGCCTGTCTGGAAGCGGTCTGCAGAGCCACAATCGGCTGACCGTAAATCATCCGGTAGACTGCGGTATTGCGCAAGACGACCTGCACGTATTCTCGTGTTTCCGTAAATGGGATGGATTCGACGAGTTCAGGAATCTCTTCGTAGTTTCGTTCGCCCTTCCACGCAGCGATGCGGTCTTCGCCCGCGTTGTAAGCCGCGGCCGCATATTCCGGCGCCCCTGTCTGGCGCAGCAGGTTTGCGATGTAAACCATGCCCACCGCAAGGTTAAAGTCGGGATCGAAGAGTTTGTCCTTGGTATAACGAACCTTCATCTGCTTGGCAAGGAGCTTTCCGGTCTTCGGTAGAACTTGCATCAAGCCAATGGCGTTCTTGTGCGAAACGGCGTCCGCTTGAAACGTCGATTCCTGCCGGATCAGTCCCGCGGCAAACATGGGATCGAAATCATTCTTCGCCGCTTCGCGCCGCAGCGCCGCCTCGTAGGGAAGCGGATAAAGCGATTTCCATGCAGAGACCGGCGCATCCCCAAATTTCCGCGAATCGAAATTCGGAACAATAATGCGCCCGTATGCCATACCCGCGCCGTAGTGGCCTTGGTCGAACGCGGCTTGTGCGGCTTCGAGCAAGAAACGCGGCGAGGAAGTTGCGAAGTACGCGTTTTTAAGTTCCTGTTCGGCGGAAGCATCGAAGGCAATGGCGCGCAGCGCCTGCGCGCGCCCCCAGCGGTCCTCCGCGGCCACCGGGATCGGCTCATCAAACGAACGCAGCGCGGGCGGCGGCGGAATTTTCTCTAGAAACTCCGCAGGGTTTTCTTCACCCGGGCCCAGCTTGGCGAGGCGTGCTGCCGCCGCGTTGCCGAAGTAGGTTTCGGGAAAACGATCGACCGCTTTCGCGTAAAGGCTGCGGGCATGCGCGGGGTTTCCGCCGCGCTCGGCATTGCGCCCAAGCCAGTAAATGGCGTCCACGGCGTTGGCGGAAACCGGATACTTCAATAGAAATGTCGTCAGGTGATCGTCGGCATCAGGCTGGCGATTCAGATAGGCGACCCAGGCGATGCGCCATTCACAGTTATAAGCGTATTTTCCGTTCGGAAAGGTATCCAAGACGAGCTGATAATCAATGATGGCTTTGCTGCGGTTCAGATCCACCCAATGGTAATTCCCCGCCGCCATCAAGCCTTCCTCGTTCCATTTGCTGACGGGATACTTCTGCGCAAGCGTGTTGAGCGCCGTAAACATCTCCGCTTCTTTCTTGTCGTTGCGGTACGCCTGGGACAACGCGTAGAGCCGTTCCGCATCCACTTCAAGATCCGGTGTCTTTAGCCCAGCAATCAGCGAAGGCGATGCTTTCAATTGCACGCGGCACTCCGCGCCGCGCAGTTGCGCGCGCTGCCGCGTGGGATTCGCGGGATCCTTGAGCATGGTGAGCAGTTTTTCAAATTCCGTGCGCGCTTCCTTCCATTTGTGCGCATCGTAAAAACCCTGCGCGCGCTGCTCCTGCATTTCCACGCCGGGATAGGGATATTCCTTCCCGAGAGCGTGCATCACCTGCGACAGAGCAGAGCCTGCGGGCTTGGCTTCATCGGCAAGCGGAAATTTATAGAAAACAGTTTGATAGTCCTTCGCCGCTCGCGGCAGCTGATGAGCCACTTGATACGCGCGTCCACGCTCGAGGAGCAACCCCGGCTTCGACGATGTCGCAGCATAGGCGTTCAGCGCATCAATCGCTTCCTGCGCATGACCGAGCATCACCGCTGTCGGCGCAAACGCTTCGAGCAGCGGCTCCCTCATGGCCGTGTTGGGATAGTCCTGCTGGATCGTTTGCAAAACTTTGTAAGCGTCGGCGTAGCGTCCGAGCGCGCGCTGGGCCTGCGCGGTCCAGTACAAAGCGTACTCGCGGAGAAGCGTGTCGTTCTGTGCCTTAATCAGCCAGCCAAGCCCCTGCGCATTGCGGCTCTTCGAATAGTCTTCGTAACCGAGGGCAAGCGCGGCGCGCGCGCCCCAGACGCCGGTTGTGTTTTTCACTGCGAATACCGAGAGCTTCTCGTACGACCCGGGAACGCCGTTGTGAAGCGCACGGGCCAGTTCCGAAAGTTCTTTTTGCGCTGCTTCCTCCTCCGGCGTATCGGCTGTGACATTGGGGGTGGACGTTTCGGGCTTGCATCCGGACTGGCAGGTCGCGGCCTTGGGCTTCTTCGGTTTGCGCTTGTGCTGGGACGATTGCGCGAACGCATCGAACGCGCTTCCGAGTGACAGGCAAACGACGAGAATCAACGAAATCAAAGAGCGCAACATAGAAGAACAGAATAATACGGAATTTTCCGGAGAGCCAGTAAAGCGAACGGAGAGCGTGCAATCAGTGATGGCGCGCGGGCGTCGCGTATGGGTATTCGCCGAGGGCATGGGCATCGCCATCGGCGAGGATTTCCACCATCCAGCGGTAAAAGTAGTCCACCGGGTGGTCCATGATGGGTTTGAAGCGCCGGTCGTATTCTCGATGTGCTTTTTCAATGTCGTCTTTCAATCGGATGCAAAGATCTTTCTTTTCACGGCCGAGTCGTACCTGCTCCGGACGGAGCATTTTGATGTCCTGCATCGAAACTTTGGCCACCCGATTCGCGCGCCGGTGCAATTCCTGTTCTTCAGTGGAAAGGCGGCTAACGTTGAAATCCACGTCCAGCTCTGCCTCGGGCTCGGTAACTACGGCCGCAGCCTGGGGTTCGGCCATCTCGAGCGGTTCCGGCTCGGGATGAAGCTCAATTTCGGTCTCGACTGGCGGTTTGACGGCAGGTTCGGCGTGCGCCTGGGAGGCCATGGGCACGGGCTGCGCAGGCTCCGGGCGTTGCGGCGAGGCAGGCGGCTCGGCAACCACCCTGCCGACCAAATCCGTAATGTGCGCTTCGAGCGGCGAGCGCGGGCCAGACTGCATGGATACGGTGACGAATCTGGAAAGTACTTCCAGGGAGGCAGCGAGAGAAGCCGCGGAGGTTTGTGCACGAAGCAGCGAAGGAAGAGCGTTGGTGGGCTTGTTGCTGCCGCACGCTGCCACCACGTCGTTTACGGCGTGATGTAGTTCCTCCGAAGCACGCTGGATGCGCTCGAGGTTATCCCGTAGCGCGCGCGCAATAGCTTGTTCGATGGCGCTGGATTCTTGTGCCATTCCGGTTTTCGGGGTGCTCTTGCCCATGAATTCCCCGTCTTGGCATTTTGGAAGGTAGGTGGTTTGGAGTCAACGGGCTAGCGGTACCGGTGTGCCCAATTGTTGCTTAACAAGCAGGGACAGGGCACAGGTAGCAAGCGCCAGCAGTTGGTCCTTCTAAGCACACGGAGAAGAAGGACTGCCGAAGATCGATCCGACTGAGCGAGCCTGAGCAAGGACCGAGAAAAAAGAAAGAGAAGAGCAGCCCACCCTTTCATGAACCAAAACCGAAAGGGTAGGGCACCCTCGTCACACTACCCCACGATGAATTGCAGAAGTGGTATCCTCTCCCCGTGCGCTGCCATCAACAAAACTTTGGAGGGAATTCACTGGCCCACCCGCCCGCCGATGGCGTTCAATAGCGAACCCGCCGGTGCTACTCCATACATCAACAGAATAAATTCGATCCAAGCTTACGTGAATTGCCTTTTTGGAATGTAAGACCCATTGGAGTGCTCAACAATGCAAGAAACCCGACTGCGAAAGGTCATGCTGCTACTCGCCATATTGACTTCCGGACTCCTCTGGCCACCACTCGGCGTACGGTCACATCAGGACGCACCAAGCCCCCAGCCAATTACCCTGACGGAAGCCGAAATCCTCGTCTACTTGCTGCCACAGGCGCAAGAACTTCGCAAACAGGGCATGGACGTCGGCTGGGAGCTGCAGACAGGCCCTAAATTCAACCGGAAAGACTTTTACACATTCTGGGTTGTAAACGCAAAGCGCCCGAACGTCGAGGGGTCCGTGACGGTTGGATATTTTGACGTTAACAAGCACACAGGTGAAGTTTGGGACGAAGGCTTGGAGAAATCTGTGGTTTCCTCTGAGCTGACGGGCGTGCAAGGTATTCTGCGCAAAGCTCACCGAATCGACTCATCGACCCTTGCGAAATACCACTCAGCTAAACCCTAGGGCTGATTGGATGACGGGACGGGTGGCGCGGGCGCAATGAGGTGAGACGCACCTAGGTGCCCACACGTCGATTTTACGTGTGGGGCTTTTGACTTTTCTTCCCTCAATTCACCGTCACCGACTGAGGGCTATCTCCTAGCAGACAAGCCACTTACAAGTAATCACTTGACAATAGGTACCGATATGGTACAATTTCTTTGTTGGGTTGGCACGGTTCTTCTGTGCCTCGCCTTTTATGTGCGCCCGCCAGGTAGTCCTTCTAACTCCTTCAAGATCTTCCCATCCCACCCAGTTACTTTCTCGCCAACGGCCCGCCCCCGTAAGCCCTTTAGCTGCAACACTTATGGATCTCCCCGTAAGTGTTGCAAACAAAAGGCTTGCGGCAGGGCTAAGCCCTTTAGCTGCAACACTTACAAAAAAACACGGGGTGGGGCCCCGTCTTTCGACGTTCAGACGTTCCGCCCAACAGGGGAGGTGTTCCACTAAGAACTAAGAACTTACAACTTAGAACTGATCACTGAGAACTGAAAACCCGCCGACGCTTGACGGTGGTAGAATAGAGTCGTCAATGGGGGCGACACGGTTTCGACGGAAGCTGTCGCGGCCCGAAGGCATGCCGGGACCCACCTGCCCGTAACTTGGTGGAAACTAGAAATGCCAACAACAACTTGGCACTTGCTGCTTAATTAATTAAGCGCACGCTTCCCCGGGCTTCGCTCATGGGCCCGGTCAGAAGCGTCACACAGTGAGCTGGCCTGAGCCTTTCGGTCCGTAAGGCTCGGGCGAGAACCATCGGACTAGCCGGCTGCGTTTCTTGCTCATTCTGAGCGCCGCGGGCGAACCAAACGGAATTGAGCTAAGCATGTAGGCTTCGTGTCGTAGCGCTTTTCGGACGGGGGTTCGACTCCCCCCGCCTCCACCAATCATTCTTGTCCCGAGGGGCTTTCTGCGTTCACGGACATGCCGCAGTTATGGGCCGCGTGGAAGCTAATCGCGTTCGTGGAAGCCTGCGCCGCCGGCGGGAGCTCCGCCTTCCGAATCGCTGTTCGCGGCATCCCAGGCTTTGCGGTCTATCGGCTGAATGGCATCCAGCTTTTTCTGTGCGAGTGCCTTATTCACCGCAGGAAGTTCCTTGGTAACGAAAGCGTCGAACTCGCCGGCGGCGTCTTCCAGTTCTTTCTTCAGTGAATCGATGCGCGCGGCTTGATAATCGGTCGGACGGCCTTCATAGTTCAAAATGTCTCCATGGAGTTGCGTGCTTTTTTTTCACGGATGTGTTCCCCGAGCCGGCATAGTCCTTCGCTCTGCTGTGTTTGGGCCCTTGTGTTGGGCCTCCCATTTTTGATACCATACCCCCCTAGGGTAGACGAGAAAAATGTCACATACTTCACGGGAAAAATTGGATCTCGTCAACCGCACCAAGAAAGTCATCGGGCAGCTCGAAAGCGTCTTGCGCGCTTTGAATGAAGAAGATCCCTGCGCGGAAACCCTCCAGCGGCTCTCCGCCGCGCGCGGCGCCATCAACAGCCTCATGGCCGAGCTGATGGAGGATCACATCCGCAATCACATGCCCCGCAATTCCAAGTCCTCGGAAGGAGCGGCCCGCGATATCATCCAAATTGTCCGCACCTACCTCAAATGAACTGGAAGAGGGTCGCCTTTCTCACGGATTTTCTATATCTTCTCTGCACCGGAAAGCCGGTGCCATAAACGAAGAGCTCGAAGGAGACTCCTCATTGAGTAGAACATTCACAGCCGTCCTCTTTGCCGCATTCCTGTGCGCGCCGGCGGCTCGCTCGCAAGCCGGCCCCGTCGAAGGCGGTCACGAATGGCAGGTCTGGAGTGGCGGAGGCCACGGCATCAACGGGAGCCAATCCGGCGATGGCCTTTGGAATGTCGGCTTGCGTTATGGACTGATTCTCACCGCGCCTTGCGGTCCCGGGTTTCTACGCGGCCGTTTGGAATATGCCGTGGATGCTGTTCCGGTGTTCATGGTTTTTCAGAAAACGAATACGGCCTACGGCGCAGGCGTGAACCCGTTCGCGTTCAAGTGGGCGCTGGACACGCGCCGCAGTCTCGTTCCTTATTTCGAAATCGGCGGCGGCACGCTCTTCACCAACACTAAGGTGCCCGAAGGAACGTCCCGCATCAATTTCACCACCAGCGCCGCTTTGGGCCTGCACTTCCTGCGCAGCAAACACAACATCAGCGCGGAAGTCCGCTACATGCACATTTCGAACGCAGGGCTTTCCTCACCGAATCCCGGCATCAATACCATTCAGTTCCGTTTGGGTTTCGGCCGATTCAGCCAAAAAGAATAGCGAGCGAATATGAAAATAATTGGAATCCTCATTGCCGCAGCCGTTTTGCTCGTCGTGGTCGTTGTTGTCCGAGCGATGCAAACGGGAGGGAAGGCACCCCCGGTGGGATCGCCCGCGCCGGACTTCACCTTGAATTCGCAGGATGGCAAGCCCGTCAGCCTTCACGATTTCAAGGGCAAGTGGGTCGTGCTCTATTTCTATCCAAGGGATTTCACCAGCGGATGCACCAAGGAAGCGCACAATTTTCAGCGCGACCTGGCGCAATATGAACAAAAAAACGCGGTCATCCTCGGCCTTAGCGTTCAGGACGAGGTTTCCCACCAGAAGTTCTGCACCAAGGAAGGACTCAGCTTCAAACTCCTGGCGGACACCAAACTCGAAGTGTCTTCCGCCTACGACTCGCTGATGAATCTAGGGGTCGCCAAACTTTCCGCGCGCCACACCTTTCTGATCGATCCCGATGGCGTCGTCCGCAAAAGTTATCTCAACGTCAACGCAGAAAAACACAGCGCCGAAGTTCTCACTGATTTAACGCAGCTCCAAACATCCTCCGCATCCGCGGAGAATTGATTTGCTCTTCCCTCAAGGTTCGTCGTCGCCATCCACATCGGCGGAGGGAGCCGCATCCGGTGTCTTGTTTGGATCGACAGGAGCCAGGCCGGCTTTTTTCAAATCTGCGTTTAGCGCCGCGATGTCCTGCTGGCGGATCTTCGTCCAGCGGGGGATCAGCTTCTCGAGAGCCTCTTCGAGCTCCTTGAAAACGGCGGTGGCCTGCGTCGGGGGTGCGGCGTCGGCACTGTCGGCAACGGCGAGGAGGCTGCCGAAGTGTTGATTCAAGGTTGAAAAATTCTCCGGCTGCTTGGCGCCGGGGGCCAGGCCATAAAAATTGCTTTGCGCAGCGCCCTCAAGCTCTGCGGCCTGCTTGTCCAGCGCGGCGATGGCATCAGCAAGAGCGCCCTTCCCTGCTTTCGCGGCGCGTTCTTTCAACTGTGCCCGCACCGATCGAACCTGGGCCAATGACTGAAAACTTTCATTCATGCCTTCGACCGAACCGGTCTGCATTTCAAACTGTTTGCGCAACTCAGCTTGTGCTGTCGTGATGCGCGGATCCATTTTCACGATCAACGGTTGAGAATAATTCCTGCCGTCGACCGTGAGCTTTACCGTGTACTTGCCTGGCAAAACCCAGGCGCCAAGCGGGTATTTCGGCGTGTCGTGAACGATCGCGGAGATGGGAAATTCATGCCCGAGCGAATCAGGCGGCGCGTAATGCAAATCCCACACGAACCGGTGCATGCCGGCGCCCGTGGAAAGAATTTGCGCCGGCCGCACCCAGTACATCGGAATCGGATGCTCGCTGGCAGTTTTTTCCATCGGCTCGGGCTTGTCCGTGCTGGCGTAGCGGCGAACGAGATAATCCCGGTCATCAAAGATCTCAAGTTGGACTGGCCCTCTTGCAGCCTCAGCCAGGTAGTAGTCGATGATCGCCCCGTCCGGCGGATTTTTCCCCGCAGGCATTTCCGGCGGCAGCGGCGTGTCTGGGTTGCGGTTCCAGCGGAAACGAACCGCTGTTTGCGGCAGAAAGAGATGCGCCTCGGACTTGGCAAGGTCCGCATTCAGTTGCCGCAATGTCGTAATGTCGTCGAGAATCCAGAACGAGCGGCCGTGCGTCGCAACGATCAGGTCGTCGCCGTGAATGGCAAGGTCACGCATGGACGTGTGCGGCAGATTCAGTTGCAGCGGCTGCCAGTCATCGCCATCATTGAATGACACGTAGACGGAGCCTTCCGTACCTGCAAAGAGCAATCCCTTCCGCGCGGGATCTTCCCGCACCACGTTGCTGGCGCCACCATCGGGAATGCCCTTCGTAATTTCCGTCCACGTTTTTCCGAAATCGCGCGTGCGATAGATGTGTGCGCGCAAATCGTCCAGCCGGAACGAATTGATCGCCGCGTACGCCGTGCCAGCGTCGAAGTGTGAAGCTTCAATGATGGAGACTTTGCTCCAGGGCTTCAGTTGCGGCGGCGTCACGTTTTGCCAGCTCCTCCCGCCGTCTCGCGTGATGTGAATCAACCCATCATCCGTGCCCGCCCAGATCGTGTTCACTTCCTGGAAGGAAGGCGCGACGGCGTAAATCACGCCGCGATGTTTTCCTTTTTCCGGGTCAGAAGCAGCGAAAACCCCGAGATTCGCCGGGATTTCGAAAGTTTCGCGCGTGAGATCCGGACTGATCACCTGCCAACTGTTTCCCGCATCCATCGTCTTGAACAGCACGTTCGCCGCGAAGTACAGCGCGTGCGGGTCGAGCGGCGAAAAAACGATCGGCAGCGTGCGCGCGTAGCGATACTCCCCGCGGCGGATCGGCTCCGGCGTAACCTTCGCGTACTCGCCGATATCCTGTTTCGTTCGCGTGAGCCAATCGCCATAAAGAATGTTCGAGTCGAGCGGGTCGATGGCGATGTAGCCGTACTCGAAGATGCCAGGCAGCCGCCAATCACGGAAAGTGATTTCGCCGTAATCGCTGCGGCTCTGCGTCGCAACGGAGCCGCTCTCCTGCTGCGCGCCGTAAACCCAATACGGAAAACGATTGTCGGTGGTGACGTGATAGAACTGCGCTGTCGGCTGGTTGTACCAACTGCTCCACGTCTCGCCGCCATTCACGCTGATCACCGTGCCCTGATCGGCAGTGAGCGCAATGATCTGTGGATTTTCCGCGCTGATCCAGATGCGCTGATAATCGTCGCCGCCGGGCGCGCCTTTGAACCCAACAAAAGTTTTTCCGCCGTCCGTCGATTTCCACGTCGTCGTATTCGCCACGTAAATCACATCGGGTTTGTCTGGAGCGACGGCGATGCCCATCGCCCCCGGCCCGCGCCCGCCGATGCGGCGATCCGAATTCACCAGCTTCCAGGATTCTCCCGCGTCGTCGGAACGGTACACGCCGGCATTCTTCTTGGCTTCCACGGTGGCGTAAATACGATTCGGCTCGCTCGGCGCAACCGCGACGCCGATACGGCCGATGCCGTCGTCGGCTGCGGGCAGGCCTTTTGTGAGTGGATGCCACGTGTTTCCGCCGTCGGTCGATTTGAAAATTCCGCTGCCGGCAGCGATGAAGGATTCGCCGCCGCGAATTTCCCACGGCGCGACGCGAGCGGCCCAAAGAACCGCGTAAATCGTTTGCGGATTCGCTGGGTCGAAAACGATGTCCGCCGCTCCCGTGTTTTCGTCCTTGTAGAGAACCTTTTGGAAAGACTGGCCGCCGTCGGTCGAACGAAAGACACCGCGCTCGGCGTTTGGGCCGTAGGGATGGCCTTGGGCCGCAACAAAAATTCGGTTTGCATCTTTAGGATCGACGAGAATTGCCGTGATTTGCTGTGCGTCGCGCAATCCTAGGTGCGTCCACGTTTTCCCTGCGTCGGTGGATTTATAAATTCCGTCGCCGGTGGCCAGGTCCGGGCGCTGCAATCCTTCGCCGCTACCGGCGTAGATGATGTTCGGGTCGGACGGCGCGACCGCCAGCGCGCCGACCGAGCCGGTGGGCTGATCATCGAAGATCGGATTCCACGTATTTCCAAAATCTGTGGTCTTCCACACGCCGCCGTTGACCGCAGCCATGTAAAAAACATTCGGCTGGTGCAGCACGCCGCTAATAGCAACCGTTCGCCCGCCGCGGAATGGCCCGATGCAGCGCCAGCGCATTTCGGAATAGAGCTTCTGATCGAACAGCTGCGCAGCCGTCGACAGAGCTCCGCCTGATGCCATCACGGCAGCCACGACGAGAATTTCTCCAACAATCTTTCCGAAACGCATCTGCCACCTCCGCGAAATTAACGAGGATAGCGCGTGTGTGACGCCCGAGCAACACCGCATGGAGAAAAGAACGACGTCGGCCAAATATTCATGCAGGTGAGGCATCGCAGCCGCATGGAAACAGCAATGCAGATCCGGCGAAGTTATTCGTCCGCGACGAAGTGGACTACCGAGTCGTGGATCCCCGGCTTGAATATTCATCCAACCGCTTCTTGTAAAGGAAGAGGACGCTGGGGCCGAAGGACATGAGCATAATGGCGATGCCGGTGGCGATGCCGAAGCTGGTGGCGACGGGAGCGGAACAATCGTGACGGCGGCGGACGATGACATGGCATGGGACGACGATCAGGAGTTCCAACACGCTGGCTTTGAGCAGCCAGGAGATTAGTTTGGTTACCACTGCTGAAGAGTTCCGGTAATAGAAATAAAAGAGGATGGCCCAGAACAGCCAGAGAGCGCCCCAAAAGATCAGGATCCAAAAGATCGCGAAATACCTATCATCATGAAAAAAGCGTTTGGAGAAATTGTCGAAGAAATCGAAGAATTGGTCGCCGCGAATGGCGACGCCTAAGGACCAGACTACAGAGGTGGTGAGGATTGCGGTAACGAGCGCGACGACAGCGCAGGAAACAAGAATGTGCGTTTGCGGCTTGAGCCGTTTGTGCGAGGTGTCAACAGACAGGAAAAGGAGGAGCATCTGACTGGCCAGGAGAGTCCCGGCTAGAATCCAGAACATCCAGTCCGTGTAAGAGCCCTTCACGCCACGGATGAGGCCGGACCACTTCGTGAAATCACCTCCGGCGATAAACATGCTTCCGGGCACAATAAGGCCCAAGAGAATGAGGGCGTAAAAGACGGATATTACGATGCCCCATTTGCGCATGGTGCCTCCCCTGGACAGCTCACTCTTTATCACAAATCAGGGATTGATGGGCAGAGTGGATTAGCCATCCCGCCGGTCTCGCGAGTGCGTTCTTTCGAACGCCTTCCTCTTCGTCTCCGTGCCCTCACTTTCTCCCTATCCTCCGAGTTAAGTCTTTCTTTTCTTTCTCTTGCGCGTGTGCGCGCGTTCGAAAGTACTATCATTTTGATTCGAATTTAGTACTACACTATAATAGTATTTGACACATTAACATTTTCATGCTATCATGGGTTGTGATACTCAGCCACACGTCCTTCCTTCATAGTCCGCGCCGCGCAGTGGACTTGCTTCTTTCTTCGCTGCTTTCCTTCTATCTGTTTTCCTTTCTATCTCTTGCACACTCCTCTCCTGTCTACCAATTAAAACCCCTCCAGCAACCCGTTTTCTTTCTGCTGCTTACAAACTCTTTGCCGTCACAACGGGTGTGGCGTTCCACGCCGGCCCTATTCCGAGGATAAAATGATCGAAGAAACTAATAAACCCAATGCTGTCAAGGACTCACCATTCTGCCGTCATCGCACCGTCGCTGGCCGCCGCTGCCGTTTGCGCGCTTTGAACCTGCAATCCCGGCTCTGCTTCCGCCATTCCCAGCTCCGGCAACAAAAGCTCAGTGCCGCTGATCTCTCGGCTGACCTCCTCGGCCAGCTCACCGAATTCACCTCCGCTGGCGACATCAACACTTTCCTCTCGAAGCTCCTCCTCTTGCAGGCCCATGACCGCATCCCTCCGCGGCGCGCTGCCGTCATGGCCTACACCTGCAACTTGCTTCTGCGCAGCCTTTACGCCATGCAGAAAGAGGCCCAGGCTCAGGATTCAGAAGAACCTGAAATCATCTTTGATCTTCCGCGCCCCAACCGCGATTAGACGCCGGAGCCTTCATGTCCTTGATTTCGTTTCGGATATCCCGCGCGTCAAGGCGCTTTGGCAGCGACGACGCCGATGTTGGCGATGTTGTCGCCTTTCTTCACGGTGGGGAGGGCGTTGACGTGGAGGATGACGCCGGCAACGGGGGCGCGGGGCTCGGCGATGACTTTGCTGAAGAAATCCGTGATGGTGCCGAGCTTCATCCCGGCCTCGACGTAAGTGCCGCGCTTCACCAGCGGATAGAAAATGCCCAGCTGTTCACCGAGGACATCGACTATCTTATCCAGCCACACGGGATTTTCGATTGTGTGCGGATCGCCGGAAAGCATCTTCAGGGCGCGCATGGTGCTGAGGGTGCCGTTGACGAGGAGCGCGATGTCATCGGTTTCCGTCGTTCCGGCGTGGCCAGCTTCCACAACGATGGATGGTTTGCCGCGGACGGAAGCGGTGTTATCGAGGTAGCGAGTGGCGGCCGGATCGGTGGGGCGCTCGCGCCAGATGATGATGTGATCGAGGCCGAAAGCAAGGACCATTTGCTTCGAGATTCGATCTTGCTCTTCCCTGCCCGTTGGCCCCCAATAGGCGTAGGGGCGGAGGCTCTCGTCGAGGTCGCCGCCGTGGTAGTCGATGAGGTAGTCGCAACGATCCACGATTTCTTTGGTAATGAGAAAGGAAGCGCGTTCGGTTTGCGTTCCGTCGGCTTTGCCGGGATAGAAGCGGTTCATGCTTTTGTTGTCGATGGGATTGACGTGCGGGACTTTTTGCTCGAACGAGGCGATGTTCACGAGCGGGACGAGAATCACGGTGCCGGAAATCTGCGCGGGATCGAGAGCGCTGATGAGTTTCTCAATCGCAATGATGGAGGTGTACTCCGTGCCGTGTGCGCCGGAAACCAACGCCAGAATTTTGCCGGGCTTCGCGCCGTTCACCACGACGACGGGAATGTTTGTGACGGCGTCGACGCCGGCGGGAACTTCGAGGTAGCCGGTGGCTTTCTGGCCGGGCGCGGCGGAAGCCGTGCCCACGGTGAACGGAGATTGCGCGCGGAGCGAGTGAGACGAAAGCGTGGCAAGGAGCGCCAGAGCAAGGAGAGGGCGACGAGAATGCATCATTCACCTCCCGCTTTCGTCGCGGGGGCCGGTGGTTCAGCGGGACGCGGCGGCGTGGATTCGCCTTTGACGTAGTGCGCGTACCAGGCGAGATAGCGCTCGAGACGATCCTTGATGTGCGACGGCGTGGTGAAGCCGTGATATTCGCCGGGATAGACGACGAGCTCGGTGGTGCGGCCGAGGCTTTTCAGGGCCTGGTACATCTGCTCACCACCGATAATGGGCACGTTCCAGT
>JBGQCW010000002.1:0-29139 GCA_041495565.1 Candidatus Acidiferrum sp. | reverse complement strand
GCCTTCCCGTCAGCCTCGGAGCGTCCTCGCATCGAATGCGCTCCGCGTTCAAATCGAGCAGATTCCGGTCGCCATCCTACTTTTTCTTCGCGAATGCCCGCACGTAGGCGGCCAGGTCCTTCACTTGCTCCGGCGTCAAGGTCTTGTACGCCGGCATCTTACCCTTGCCTTTGCTGATCGTGTCGCTCAAATCCGCATCGCTCATCTTCTGCACTTCTTCAGAAGCAAAGTCTTTCACCTTCATTGCCTTGCCCGTGGCAGTCTCACCTTTGCCGTCTGCGCCGTGGCACATCGCGCACTTTGCCTTATAGGTCGCCTCGGCTGTGTTGTCAGCTTTTACCGACGTACTCAGGAAGCCGATCCCTGCCAACACGGTCCCAGCCAAGATGACCCTTCCGATCCAGCCCATTCTTTCTCGCATGGTCCTCTCCCAGTCGAAAAATCGGCGCGGAATTCATATCACTGCCATACGCCGCCCTTCTCAAAGCCGCATCATATCCGAAGTACTGCGCGATTGGACTCTGGATTCTCCTTTTTTCCTCATCTCCGATTCCCAATTGCGAGTCTTTTTTCTTGCATGGCGTTTTCTCTCACCTCCACTATGTTTTCGGTGCATTCCGCTCAATCTGCCTGATGTAAAGGAACAGGCCCACCACCGAAATAAGAATGAACACCAGCGCAAATCCCAAGCCCTTGCGGCGATAATCCCGCTCCGCCAGCGCACTTTGACCTGCTTGCAAGTTTTTCGCGGCAATTGCCAATCCCTCCTGGAGGTCATGATCCACGAGGTCTTTGCGAAAGCTGTGGATCGTCACGCGCGCCTTGGTCAGTGCATCCCGTGCCTGATCTTCATCCAGCCGGGCCTGGCTCACCTCCATGCCGGAAGATTCGGCGACACCCAGCACGTCGTGCGCTTTCTTGATGGCGTCGTCCAATTGCGTCAAGCCCCTCAGCATGTCCGCTCTTGCTTGATCGCAACTATCCCCAGGAGAGTGGCACTGCATGCACGTGGCCTGGGGTCCCGTGCCCAGCTTCGCGTCCGTGGGATGGATTATCCCGTGATTGCCGTGACACACAACGCATCCTGGGAGGGAGGCTGATTCGAACGCCGCCTTGTGCGAGCTCTTTTCGTACATCTGGTCCTGGAAAACATGGCATTTCGAGCAGACGTTCTGCACCGAGTCCACCCCCGGCGGCGCCGCGCCATGGTTCCCGTGACACGTGGTGCATGTCGGCGCACTCAGGTCGCCGCGGGATACCATCGCCTCATGGTGCACGCTGGTGCTGTACTTCGCGAACTGGTCCGTCGGGATCGAATATCCTTTCATGTACGCGGCGTCCGCATGACAGCGCGAGCAGGTCTGAGCAATGTTGAGAGGATGGACTTTCGAACGCGTATCGTTTGCGGGGCGCAGCCCATGCACGCCATGGCAGTCGATGCATACCGCCACTTTTGTATCACCCTTCGCGAGCAGCTTCCCGTGGACGCTGGTTTTGTACTGGCTCAGTTGATCGATTCGCAAGGAAGGGTTGTATTGCCGCATGAAGGCCCCATCGGAGTGACAACGTCCGCACAGGGCTGGAATCTGGCTCCGCAGGATCTTGCCGCGAAATCCCGCCGCTTTGCTCATGGCGTCCATATCGGCTTTGGTGGGATCCCCGCCGTGGCAGCTCGCGCACGTCAGACCTTTCTGGGAATGAATGTCGCTGGAGAATTGTTGTTCGGTGACTTGGAGCGGAGGATCGAGCGCGCCGTGGCAATCGAGGCAAGTGTTCGCAGTTTGCGCGTGAGCCACGCCTCCACATGCAGAAAGGAACAGCAGCAGGATCACCCTTCGCGGAAGTCCGTTATTTCGCCATGTATCCATAGATCGTCATTGCGATGATATAGCTCAGCGCGAACACACCTGCACCCATGATGAGCTTCCGGCCGCGACCACGGCCCGCTTGATCGAAGAAAGGAAGCAGCATCCAGAGAAATCCAGCAACACCGAATACCAGGATGCCCACGATTTCGCCGTCCATGAACCATAATTTCGCGGGAATTTCCTTGAGCGTTTGGAACATGAACATGAAATACCACTCCGGCCGGATACCAGCCGGGGCAGGCGCAAAAGGGTCCGCTTTCGTCCCCAGTTCCCAAGGCAATATTGCAGCCAGCGCTCCGAGAACTCCGAGAGCGATGTACCATGCCATCAGTTCGCGCAAAAAAAAGCTGGGGAAAAATTTCATCTGCCGCGCCTCAGCAGGAGAGGTATTCCAGCGGGTTTCCACGCCCGGCGGGACGCTCATGCCGAAGTATTGAACTAACGCCAGGTGAATGAGCACGAGCAGCGTCGTCAACAAAGGCAACACCGCAACGTGGAATCCGAAGAAGCGCGTAAGCGTCGCGCCGGTAACCTCTTCGCCGCCGCGCAGAAAGACCATCATGCTGTGACCGATGAGCGGCACCTGACCGGCGATCTCCGTCCCTACTTTAGTTGCGAAAAATGCCAGCGTATTCCAAGGGAGCAGATAGCCACTGAAACCGAATCCCATTGCCAGGAATAGCAACAACATGCCGCTGAGCCAGGTCAGCTCTCGAGGCTTGCGGTAAGAGCGCAAGAAAACCACGCTGAACATATGACCGAACGCGGTGAGAATCATCAGGTTCGCCGCCCAGGAATGAATCGATCGCACCAGCCAACCGAACTGCACCCGGGTCATAATGTACTGCACGCTCTCGAAAGCCTCATTGGCTCCCGGCCGGTAATAGAGCAGCAAAAGGATTCCGGTGCCGACCTGGATGAAAAACAGGAAGAGGGTGATTCCGCCCAAAAAATACCAGTACGAGAGCCCGTGGATGGGGACGGTTTTCTTTCTCAGCGGCCCGATGAGTTCCGCCCAGTGAAAGCGCTCATCCAGCCAATCCTGGACGCGGGTGAATAAATTCACCTCAAGCCTCCCGCTTGCGGCTGACGACGATTTCGTCTCCGCGCACGTGAACTTGGAAAGAATCAAGCGGACGCGGAGGCGGGCCTGAGATATTGCGTCCAGTAAGGTCGTAGAGTCCGTTGTGGCAGGCGCACCAGACCTGGTGGAGGTCGTTACGATACTGAACGGTGCAGCTCAAATGCGTGCAGACAGCCGATAGAGCGCGATACTCGCCCTCGGCGGTCATCAACAGAAGGGCGGGGCGAGTTCCAAATCTAAAAATCTTAGCGCCGTTGGGCCTCAGGTCTCCGACCTTGGATGCCACAACTTCATCGCCGCCAAGGTCCGGCACAGGTGGCGGGATGAGATAGCGAAGCACGGGATAGACAAAGGCTACGATCGACGCAAAGATTCCTCCGCCCAGAAGCATCTCGACCAAGCGTCGCCGCGCAGGCTGAATCCTTGCGGGTTCTTGAGTTTCCATAGACTTTTCAATTTCTGCTTTTAAGGTCCCACCGAGCCGTGCATTGTCAGTGCTTTTTCGCTAAATCCCGAATGTAGACCACCAGCTTATCGATCTGTTCTTTGCTCAGTTTTGCTTCGTACGCCGGCATCTTGTCTTTGCCCTTGGCGATGAGCGCTTTCAAGTCGGCATCGGTCTTTTTCTGCACCTCGGCGGAGCGGAGATCGGGAATTTTTAGCTTTTCTCCCATCAATGTTTTTCCCGCGCCATCGGGTCCATGGCACATCGCGCATTTCGATTTGTACAGATCGGCACCATCGTCGGCGGCGAAAGAAGCGATTGGCAGCGCAAACAAGGCAAAAGCCACGGTCACAACCGCCAGTCTCTCACGCGATGTTGAGTTCATGCTGTTTTCCTCCTAAGCTGTAAGGCAGGGAGAGGATACTCTACCTCTCCCCGGGCATTGCCAGACCGCTAAAAGCGATATTCCAGGGAAGCCGTGATGGTGTGGGCCCGGTAAGACGGCTGGTCCACACCCAGAAAAAGGTACCGGGCTGCCGATGGGTCGCCCACCACGAAGTAGGGATAGAACGGGCTAGTGGCGCCCGGGTTGGGGCTTGGCGATGTGCTGCTGTCCAGAATGCGATTGGTGCAGCCAGCGACCGGAACTGCCGGCGGAGCTGCGGTCACGCAGCCCATATATTGGGTCATCACAGAAGTCTGGTAGTCCTTATTGTCCCATTGCTGGTAACGATACTCAATCTTCGGCGTGAGGTTTTCCCTGAGCTTGTACCTGAACATCACGACCACCTCGTGAATTCGGTTGACCGTCTCCGGGTAGTTGGTAGCGGAATTGGTGCCAATCAGGGTGAATTGGTTCGCTCCGGCAAGGATCGTGGGATCTCCCAGCGGACGGGAGTCAACATTTCCCTTGGTGGCCGAGAGCGAGTAGTAGGTTGTGAAGTAGGCCTTCTTGCCGAAATAAAGGTCCGCCCCCGCTGAATAGATGTTCACGGGCTCGCGAGTGACGCTCTCCCAGTCATTGTTGGCGCTGTCGCATCCGTTGCATGTCAGAATGGTCTGAACGCCGGAAAGCGGGGTTCGGTTCCGCGAGATGATGCGCTTGTAATACCTTTCGTGCGAATATTCGGCAAAGAGGGAAACTTGGGTTGAGAGAGCGTAGTCCGCATCGAAGCCGTAGTTGTAGGAAATATCCTTCAGCACTCCATAGAGATAATAGGGAGAAACTGTAGCCGCCGAGCCCGTGAGGAAGTTCAGCCCCGTGGGGCTATTCGTTCCGCCGAGCCGGTTGAAGTTATCCTGCAATGTGCCGCCGAAGGCTGACAGTGTCAGCTTGTCCGTCGGACTGTACTGCACCAAGCCGTCGCCGCGGTTGCGCAAGCGGGCGGATTCATCGAATCTGCGGCTGCAACGCTGGTCGGACGTAAAAGACACCGTGGTGGTGTCCCCGCAGGCGATGCCAACACCCGTGACCGGATCGCTCGCGTTGTCGTCCTGATATGCGTCAGGCTTGCGGTCGGAATGCCGGTAAGAAAGCCGGACGAGAAAGTCCTTGAAGGGAACCCAGTCGCCGGCCACGAAGAAGGAGTTCTCCAGGGAGTGCGCGGCGTCGCGATGCGAGCGATCCATCCATTCGCCTTCGTAACCGACCTTTAAAGAGCTCTTCTTGCCGAAGTACCAGTTGCCGGTCAGCTCCAGGTTCTTCCGGTTGAAGCCAAACGGGGTGGTGTCGGCCGTGGTGGGAGCAGCAGCGTCACCCTCGACGGGCGTAAGGTGGAGCACCGGAGTGTTGTTGTTGTAGTCGTAATGGCGGTAGGCAGCCTTGATCTCGAAGCTTTTCCAGGCGGTGGTCACCAGGGTGTAGTTCATGGCCAGGGTCTGTTTGTCCCCTAACAAACTGGGCGCCGGCAAAACCGCGAGCGAGGTGCAAGCTTGCGTCCCGTCCCCGCAGGTGTTAATGGCGGTATTCGTGGTGTAAGGCAGGAACGCATCGTTCTGCCGCAACCAGCCCGGACTGATGCTAGCCGTGAAACGCATGTACTTGGTCACATCAGTGGCGCCGGCAAAGCTCAAGTACTGAGCCTTGTTATCCGGATACAAATCCATGCGCCCGCTGAGAGGATTGGTGATCTGCTCGTTGGTGAGACGGAAGGGATTGTCCCAAACCAACTGGCCAGTATGGTTTTGCAAGAACGACCCAATGTAGGCGGCCTGGATGCCCCAACTCCGCTTGCCGTACTCGGTACCGAATCGCAGCAAGTTATTAAAGTAGTTGATGGGCTCCGGGAGCTCGACGCCATAACCAGAGGAGGCGCTGGCGCTCGGGCTGGAGTTCATGATCAGTCCGATGGGCCGCGTGCCTCGCTGGCTTTCCCGCCAGAACAGAGCATCCAAGTTCCAGTGCGAATTCACATTGTACGAAATCGATGCGGTTCCCTTCTTGCGGATGATGGAAGGCGTGATGAAACTGAACTGCGGGACCACTTGGGTGTTGATGATCGATGGCAGATTGGCCGCAGTGCTGGCCTGCAACGATTGTCGGATCAGCGTCGGAAAGCTCCAAACGCCCGGCGAGGTTTGTGTGAACAAGGTTCGGGCGGTGTCGGTGTACGTGTGAGGAATCTCATCATAACGGAACTGTATCTTAAACTTTCCGTACTGGCCGAAGGTCGCGAGATAACTCTGGTCGCGGTAAAGCGTCTTTTGCGATTGCAGCGCAAAATAATTTTTCGAGCCGAGCACGTTTTCGTACTTGAGATCGGCGCGGCGGAGGTAGAGGCCGTTGCGCATATCGCGATATTCGCTGAACTTCGAGGTATTCAAGTTCGGATCAAACGGAGTTCCGCAGCCCAGGCACTGACCGGTTTGGAGATCCGGGCGGCCGTAGACATCCCCCCAGGAATAACGGAGTCCGAGGTCGATGCTCCCATGGTCGGCGGTCTTGTCCTCTTTCTGCTGCTTCTCCTGTTTATCTTGCGCGAAGAGGCCGGCCGGGAGGAACAGGAACGCCAAGACTGCTACACCTGCAAATCGATTAAAGTTTCTCATGTTCGTGCGCTCTCCCTTCCTAGCGTAGGAATGCGTTGCCCGACGGGCTGTTCGACCCGTGGATAGCCGAATGGCAGTTGGTGCAACCCCGGTTGAAATTCTTGACGGAGCTAAGAGGCTGCGGTTGCGTCGGGTGACGGCTGCTGTCGTGGCAGGTGTCGCACACGCGCGGCATGCGCGTCTTCAGTAACTGCGGGTTGCTGGTGCCGTGCGGTTCATGGCAGTTCGCGCAGTTTTCCATCACTGGAGGGTGCTCCCACACGAAAGGACCACGCCGTTCGGTGTGGCAGCTCAGACAGTTTTCGTTCGTGGTGCTCTGGATCAGTTGCTTGGGATTGGGCGAGCCGTGCGGATTATGGCAGCTGGTGCAGGTGACCTTGCCTTCGCGGTAGGGCATGTGCGAAGAGCGCTGCAATTGTGCGCGCCGCATCTGGTGGCACTGCAAGCACAATTCCGGCTGGGCCTTCTTCATGCCACGGTTCTCCGACAGCGGAGAGTTGTAGCGGCCCTCGGAAGACAGCGCTACGTGCAATTCCTGTTTTACCTGGTGGCAGTCCACACAGGCCATGGCGCGGGAATCGTGGGGGCTGCCCTTCCAGAAAAGGCGATTGCCGCGCGAATGACAATCCAGACAGACTGCATTCTTCTCGGCAACTGTGTTATTGGAATCCTTGCCGAAGCGAATCGGAATGGTATCCTTGCCGCCCCCTGCTTCAACGTGGGCTTTGCCCGGCCCGTGACACGATTCGCATCCGCGGGCCTCCTCGGGAGTCCTGGGATTCGCCATCACCTTGCCCATAATGGTGTTCTTAAACCGACGCTGCTGATCTTCGTGGCAGGTTACGCAAGTCTCGCTGCCTACGTAGTCTCCATCCGCCCCTGAGGGCGCAGCGGCTTTGGCCTTCTCCTGCGTGGCCGCAGCCTTGGCCTCATCGCTGGCAGGCTGCCGTGTGGAGGCTATGGCGGTCATGGCCAGCGAGACAAGCAGTGCAAGGACTGCGAGGAGCTGGTTCTTGGGAATGCCTGTGATTCGCATGGGTAATCCCCCTCACCCCAATCGATTCAGGACGTTGTGCGGTCCATTGGATCGATCAAGTTAGTGCGGATTGTGATTGGAAAAGAAATCCGAAGCTGTGACGACCGTCACATATCGCTGTGACGACTATCGCATCAGGAATCGCCTCGCATTCAGATTTCATATTTGAGTCCCCCGCTAGGGACTGCAACCTCATTGCCCAGAGAACATGACCGTGCTGAGTCCTAGTCTTCGTGGATCGCACGTGGAGGGCCGTCGGGGATTGGGGCGAGACAATCGGAACAAAAAATACATTAAATATGTGAGTTTTCCATTAAAAGATAATTGACTACTAAGAAGTTAAGAGTGAGACGAGGAAGGAATTTTTCGGGGCGGCTATACCAAATTGGAGCGGATTTCGTTCCATTCTGGAATTGGAGCTGTGGAGGCCGAACGCCCTAAATAGAGGACTTCTTAAAAGGTGGCTTGATAGACCTGGCTCAAACTCTCGTCGATCCTCACTGCCGCTTCCCTGCGCTGTCGCTGAAACCGCAGGAAATGCGCTCTCTAACGAGGGGGTATGCAAGCAACTCTCGATAACCTGCAGCCAGTGGGTGTCTTTCTGATCTCGCCCTGCTGCATCATACGACGCTTCTTCTTCGGGACAACCTACACTCGGTAAATCATCAACTTGCTCCCGGAATTGGGCATCGTTTTTTTAGCTCCCGTCACCTTTCATAGCCAGAATACTCAGCAGGGGATGTGATGCACCTCACCAAAGGTCGTGATTCATGTCACTGCGGCTACTGCATCTGCCGGGGCAGACTTCGAACAGTCAAGAAGGGTCACATCGGGACCCAGCGGAGGCAATCTCCCATGGCACCGTCTGCCATCGCAGAAGTCCTAGCCCGAAAAGAAACTCGTCCACAATTTACCAGCCCGGCCCCGTGCCCTGTTCCACCGCCGCCGCGTTCCGCCGTTGAACGCGGACCCGCACGCGCCAGAGCACTCTTCAATGAAGCGCTCCTGGAGAGGCATCGCTTCAAGAGCAGCTCCAAGACTTTGGATCTACTGGTTGCGTTCCTTATTCATGTAGTGATCCTCGGCGGTCCGATTCTTGCGGGGCTGTATTATACGGACACTCTCAATCTGAAGGAGTTCACCAAGACGCTGCTCGTCGCGCCGCCTCCTCCGCCACCGCCGCCTCCCGCACCCGCAGCCGGTGTCGTCAAGGCGCAAACACCGAAGCGCGTGTTCATGAATGGCGGGAAACTCATCGCCCCGATTGTGATCCCGAAGCAAATCGCGGAGATCAAGGAAGCGGCACTGGAGCCGGATAGTCTCGGCGGAACAGCCGGCGGTGTGCCTGGTGGCGTACCTGGTGGGCAGATGGGTGGAGTGCTTGGCGGTGTGATCGGTGGAGTGTTGAATACCGCTGCGAAACCCGTTGCCCCGCCGCCATCGGGGAAACCGAGCGCGCCGCTGCGTGTCGGAGGTCGTGTGCGGCCGCCGAAGGCGATCGTCCAGGTGCGGCCCGAATTTCCTGTGTTGGCGCGGCAGGCCCGCATTCAGGGCCAGGTTCAGATCGACGCAGTCCTGGATGAGCAAGGAAATGTCGTCGAAATGAAGATCGTCTCTGGACCGCCGCTTCTGTACCAGGCTGCGCTGGATGCGTTGAAAAAATGGAAGTACGAACCGACGTACTTAAACGACCAGCCGATCGCCGTCCAAATGATCGTTACGATCACGTTCCAGTTGAGCCAGTAGCAAGAAAAAGTCTGGACGGGAGCGGGGGGCGGGGCCCAGCAGTTTTGAGCGCTCCGCCCTCTGTTTGTCGGTCTACCCCAAATTCAGTGATTGATACCTACGCATCGCGCCACATCGGGGGGATCCACGGAAGACCTCCGCCGCCAGAGAATGCCCTCTTTAGCTACCCGATCCGCTGTGATGCGGGTCACACCCCGTTGTGCCCCGTATCACAGGCATCCCTGCGGCGTGTCCCGTATCCTGCCAATCGCTGCTGGAGGTTACGATGACAAAGGCTATGGCCATCGTGGACGGGAACGAGGCTGCCGCTTCGGTGGCATACCGCCTCAGCGAAGTGATAGCGATTTATCCGATCACACCTTCCTCCCCAATGGGCGAACTGGCCGATCAGTGGATGGTCGAAGGTCGCAAGAATAACTGGGGCGCTGTTCCTCAAGTCGTCGAAATGCAAAGCGAAGGTGGCGCCGCGGGCGCGCTCCACGGCGCCCTCCAGGCCGGTTCTCTGGCTACGACCTTCACCGCGTCCCAGGGACTTCTGTTGATGATCCCCAACATGTACAAGATCGCGGGCGAGCTCACTCCCGCCGTGATTCACGTCGCCGCTCGCTCCGTCGCCACCCACGCGCTCTCTATTTTTGGCGATCACAGCGACGTAATGGCTGCTCGCCAGACGGGCTTTGCGCTGCTAGCCTCGGGCTCTGTGCAGGAAGCCCACGACCTGGCTGCCATCGCCCACGCCTCCACACTGGAAGCGCGGGTCCCCTTCCTCCACTTTTTCGACGGATTCCGCACTTCGCACGAAGTGAACAATCTATTCCTGCTCTCCGACGAAGACCTTCGCGCCATGATCGACGGCCAGGCCGTGCGCCATCATCGCGAACGCGCACTGCGCCCCGACCGGCCCGTGCTCCGAGGCACCGCGCAGAATCCTGACGTTTTTTTCCAGGCTCGTGAGGCGTGCAACGCGTTCTACCTCGCCTGCCCCACGATCGTTCAGGGTGTCATGGACCGCTTTGCCAGTCAGACCGGCCGCAGCTATCACCTGTTCGATTACGCCGGTGCGCCGGATGCCGAGCGCGTCATGATCGTGATGGGCTCCGCGGTGGGACCGGCCGAAGAAACCGTCGAATGGCTCAACGCTCACGGTGAAAAAGTCGGATTGCTGAAGGTGCGGCTGTTCCGCCCCTTTGCGGTTCAGGCGCTCATGAACGCATTGCCCCGTACCACTCGTGCCGTTGCCGTCCTGGATCGCACCAAGGAGCCGGGAAGCGTTGGCGAGCCGCTCTATCTGGACGTTGTCGTCTCCCTTGCCGAAGCAGGTCGCAACCTCCGGGTTATTGGCGGGCGCTACGGGCTTTCTTCCAAGGAATTCAATCCGGCCATGATCAAGGCCGTTTTCGACGAGCTTAGGAGCTCCGCGCCGCGCAATCATTTCACGATTGGCATTCACGATGACGTCACGCATACCAGCCTCGAATACGATCCCGCCTTTTCCACCGAGCGCCCTGATACGGTGCGTGCTGTTTTCTACGGTCTCGGATCCGACGGCACGGTCGGCGCAAACAAGAACTCCATCAAGATCATTGGCAAACAAGCGGGGAAATACGCGCAAGCCTACTTCGTCTATGACTCAAAGAAGGCGGGCTCCCTGACGGTCTCGCATCTGCGGTTCGGCCCGCAGCCGATTCGCTCCTCCTATCTGATTGATAAGGCCAACTTCATCGGCTGTCATCAGTTCCCGTTCCTCGAACGCATGGACGTGCTGTCCCGGGCCGTTCCTGGTGCGAGCGTGTTGCTGAATGTGCCGTTTGCTCCCGCCGAAGTGTGGAATCACCTGCCCCGGAAATTCCAGCAGCAGGTCATCGAGAAACGTTTGCGTGTTTTCGTCATCGATGCCTACGCCGTAGCCCGCGATAGCGGCATGGGCCGCCGCATCAACACCATCATGCAGACCTGTTTCTTCGCCATCAGCGGCATCCTGCCTCCCGCCGACGCGATCGCGGCCATTAAGAAGGCCATTGAACAAACTTATGGCAACCGCGGCGAAGCCGTCCTCAAAAGGAATTTTGATGCGGTCGACCAAGCTCTGGCGCATCTGTTTGAAATGCAGATCCCAGACCGGGTAACGGCTGCGTTTGACATCCTTCCGCCTGTGCCTCCGAGCGCCCCGGAGTTCGTTCGCAATGTGCTCGGCGAAATTGTCGCGGGTCGCGGCGATGATCTGCCCGTTAGCGCCCTCCCGCCTGACGGCACCTTTCCCACCGGCACCGCCAAGTGGGAGAAGCGAAACATCGCCCAGGAAATCCCCGTGTGGGACGAGCAGTTGTGCATCCAATGCGGTAAGTGCGTGCTCGTCTGCCCGCACGCGGTGATCCGCGCCAAGGTCTACGATTCCTCGCTGCTCGCGAACGCTCCACTATCGTTCAAGATCGCCAAGCCGCGCTGGCGCGAATTCCAAGATCTGCGATATACCCTCCAAGTCTCGCCCGAAGACTGCACCGGTTGCGCCCTCTGCGTCGAGATCTGCCCGGCCAAAAGCAAAAGCGAGGCCAAACACAAAGCCATCAACATGGCCCCGCAAGCTCCACTTCGCGAGCCCGAGAACAAAAACTGGGACTTCTTTCTGTCCATCCCCGAATTTGACCGCAGCCGCCTGTCCCATTCGCAAGTCAAGGACGTACAGTTGCTCGAACCACTCATGGAGTTCTCCGGCGCATGCGCCGGTTGCGGCGAGACTCCGTACATCAAGCTCCTTACGCAGCTGTTCGGCGATCGCCTGCTGGTCGCCAACGCCACCGGCTGCTCGTCAATCTACGGCGGCAATCTGCCGACCACGCCCTATACTACGAACGCCAGTGGCTGCGGGCCAGCGTGGTCCAACTCGCTGTTCGAAGATAACGCCGAGTTCGGCCTCGGCATGCGCCTCGCCACCGATCAGCAGACCGCCTACGCGCGTCACCTCGTCGCGAAATTCGCTGATCCCATCGGCGGCGAGTTGGCCCGCGCCATTTTGGAAGCCGATCAGTCACAAGAAAGCGGCGTCGCGGCGCAGCGTGAGCGAGTCATGGAGCTGAAACGGCAGCTTGCGGCAATGGATACGAACGACGCCCGCGATCTCCTGGCGGTCGCCGGCAGTCTTGTTCGTAAGAGCGTCTGGATCGTTGGCGGCGACGGCTGGGCCTACGACATCGGCTTTGGCGGGCTCGATCACGTCCTCGCCACCGGCGCCAATGTGAACCTGCTCGTGCTTGACACTGAGGTGTACTCCAACACCGGTGGACAGATGTCCAAGGCCACACCCCGAGGTGCCGTCGCCAAGTTCGCCATGGGTGGCAAGCGCACCGTGAAGAAAGACCTCGCGATGGAGGCTATCAGCTATGGCGACGTCTATGTCGCCTGTGTGGCCATGGGCGGCGGCGACACGCACACCGTCAAGGCGTTCCGCGAAGCCGAGGCTTACAACGGTCCATCGCTGATCATCGCCTATAGCCACTGCATCGCCCACGGGTACGACATGGTCTTCGGCATGAACCAACAGAAAGCCGCCGTGCTCTCCGGTTATTGGCCGTTGATGCGCTATAACCCCGCGTTGAACCTCGAAGGGAAAAACCCCTTCCAGCTCGATTCCAAACCGCCGAGCATCCCTCTCAAGGACTACGTCTATCAAGAAGCGCGCTACACCATCCTGGCCCGCACCAATCCCGAAGCTGCCGCGCAACTCCTTCGCGAGGCTCAGGAGGATGTCCAGCGCCGCTGGCGTGTCTATGAGAATCGCGCCTCCATGCCGGGTAGCGGGGCGGGCAACGGCAGACGTCTCGAAGACATTTCTCAAAAGCCCGAGGGGGTTGCGGCCGGAGAGCCAGAAGGAGGCGCCAAGTGATCGACCTCACCACACAGTACATGAAGCTGGCGCTCAAGAATCCACTCGTCGCTTCCGCGTCTCCGCTCACCGAATCCGTGGACAATCTCCGCCGCCTAGAAGACTCCGGCATCGCCGCCGTTGTCCTGCCTTCTCTTTTCGAAGAGCAGCTGATGCTCGAGAGCGTCCTACTCGACCAAGACCTCTCGCGCGGCGCCGATGAATTCGCCGAGGCAATCACCTATCTCCCCAATCTCGAGTCCTACAACACTGGCCCGGAAGGCTATCTGGGGCTGATTCATCGCGCAAAACAGGCCGTCGCCATTCCTGTGATCGCCAGTTTGAACGGCACCACCCCCGGCGGCTGGATTCGCTACGCCCGCGAAATGGAACAGGCCGGCGCCGACGCCATCGAGCTCAACCTCTACTCAATCGAAACCGACCCGCACAAAAGCAGTGAAGCCGTCGAGGACCGCTATTGCGAACTCGTGCACCAGGTAAAAGCCGGCTTGCAAATTCCGGTTGCGGTCAAGTTGTCTCCATTCTTCAGCTCTATGGTCCACGTGGCCAGGCGTCTCGATAACGCTGGTGCCGACGCCCTCGTGCTGTTCAACCGCTTTTACCAGGCCGATTTCGATATTGAAAACCTCGAGGCGGCGCCACGTCTCGTCCTCAGTGATCCCTGCGAGCTCCCCTTGCGCCTGCATTGGGTCGCGATTCTCTACGGTTCTGTCCGGCCCAGCCTGGCGATCACAGGTGGTGTCCATCGCGCAGAAGACGTTGTGAAGTGCATGATGGCCGGGGCGCAAGTTGCCATGATGACTTCGGCGCTTCTTCAAAACGGTGTTCGGTACCCGCACCGCATCCTGGACGATCTCGTCCGCTGGATGACCGAGCACGAGTACGAATCGATTCAACAGATGCGCGGCAGCATGAGCTACCGCGCAGTCCCTAATCCCGGCGCTTTCGAGCGCAACAACTACATGAAGATGCTAAGTTCTTACGCCCTGCGCGTCCGCTGAACCTGGGAAAGTGTGACTGCTGTCGCGCAATAGGACGGGCGAAACGAAGCTACAAATCTAAATGGACGCGGAAGCAAGTTGGGTCAGAAGTCCGGTTCACCGTCGCGCCGCCGTGCTTGGCGAGATGGCGGATGGCGCTGTTTTCCGAGTGAAATTCCGCCACAACCCGTTTTATCTTCTCGATTCGAGCGATATCGACGAGCTTCTTAATGAGTTCGCTGCCCAAGCCTTGGTGTTGAAATTTGTCAGCAACGACAACGCCAATTTCCGCTTCCTCCGATGACGGCAGGCGTGAAAGCCGGGCCACAGCAGCAATGCAGGTGCTCCGCGTCTGCGCGTCGGTCAACTCAGCAACCAGCGCCATTTCTCGTTCATAGTCAATGAAACACTTGCGAAGGAGTCTTTCGTGAGCAACCCGCGTGCTCAGCTTTGCCATGTGAAAATACCGCAAGTAAACCGACTCTTCGGAGAGCGACTCATGAAACCTCGCCATCTGGGGCTCGTCCTCGGGTCTGATCGGACGAATGACAACTGCTGCTCCGTCCTTCATCTTCCAGCGGGAAACGTACTGTAACGGATACGGCCGAATCGCGGAGCGTGGCAGGTTTGCATCCTTGATTTTTGGGTCAGCGAGGAGGACGCGCGCATCCAGCGCGAGCAACTCATCGGAAGAGACGACCAGGGGGTTGATGTCGATTTCTGCGATCCGCGGCAATTCGACTACAAGTTCGCTAAAGGCAACTAATACTGCTTTGAGGGCTTCCAGGTTCACGGCTTTGCGGCCGCGAATCCCTTGAAGCGCCGCGTATATTCTGGTGAGTTCCATGAGTCGCAGTGCCAGCGTCGTGTTCAACGGCGGCAAGGCCAAGGCGCGATCGCGATACACCTCGACGAGCTGGCCGCCCGAACCGAACAAGATCACCGGACCAAATACAGGATCCACGTTGCTGCCGAGAATCAGCTCATAACCTTCCAGCCGTACCATCGGCTGAACGGTCACGCCCTGAAACGCTCTTTCGCCAGCCTTCGAGCTCACAGACAACTGAATGGATCGAAACGCTTCTCGAACGGCAGCCGCATTCGGAAGATCGAGCTTTACGCCGCCGACATCCGTCTTATGCGTTATGGTCTCGGAAAAGACTTTGAGGACGGCCGGGTAGCCGAACTCGGCCGCGTAGGCCGCGGCTTCATCTGCCGTTCGCGCCACGTGCGTCGGCACGGTCGGAATTCCGTACAACGACAGAAGCTCCTTGGACTCGACTTCCGTCAGGAGCGTACGTCCGGTGGCTAACGTACGGTCGATGAGCTCCTTCGCTTTCCGTCGCCGGGTTCCCGAATCGTTGGCCGATGCTGTCATCGCGGGGGTTTCATATAAGCCGCGAAGATGAGTGGCGTAGTTCCACATGTAGTCGAAGGCGCGCGCCGCAGTATCGGGATACGCGAATGTTGGAATTCCCGCGGCATTCAGGATTGCCTCACCCTCCGCGATCGTTTGCCCTCCCATCCAGCTTGCTAGCACAGGCTTGCCATGCCCTTTCGCGTAAGGGGCCAGCCGCCGGGCTACCTCTGCGGGATTGGTCATTCCTTGGGGAGCGAGGATCACCAGAAGACCGTCGCTCGAAGGATCCGTAATGGCGATTTCGACGGCTTTTCCGTAGCGTTCCGGGTCGGCGTCTCCAAGGATGTCGATGGGATTCGCGTGGCTCCAGTGCGAAGGGAGGAACGCGTTCAAGGCGCGCAGGGAGTCCTGCGACAGAGGTGTCAGTTCTCCCCCATTCGGGATCAAGGCATCAGTAGCCAGCACGCCCGGACCACCAGCATTGGTCACGATCGTGAGCCGAGGGCCTCCTGGCCGGGGTTGCTTGCTCAAGACCTCCGCCATGTAGAACAAGTCAGCGATGCTTTGCACTCGAAGCACGCCGCACCGGCGAACTGCGGCATCGAAAACATCATCGCTGCCGGTCATGGCGCCCGTGTGCGATGAGGCAGCCTTCGACGCAGCTTCTGTCCGACCGGCCTTGATGACGATGATTGGTTTGCTCAAGGCGACTTCGCGCGCGGCGGAGAGAAAGGAGCGTGCGTCGGCTATCGATTCGATGTAAAGAAGAATGCTTTTCGTCTGCGGGTCTTCACCATAGAAGGAAATCAGATCGCCCCAATCCACATCGAGCATGGAACCCGTAGACACGATGGCGCTGAAACCCACCTGCTCCAGCAAGCTCCAGTCGAGGATCGCGGTCAGCAGAGCGCCACTCTGGCTTAGAAAGGCAACGTTGCCGGGCCGCACGATGTCTCGCGCGAATGTGGCGTTCAACCCGATCCAGGGATTCATCAACCCGAGGCAGTTCGGGCCAATCAGGCGCGTTGCGCCTCGGCTCAACTCCGATTGAATCTCCCCTTCTAAGGCAAGGCCGTCCGAACCTTTCTCCTTGAACCCCGCGGAAATCACCACTACCGCCTTTGCGTTTGCCTTCACGCATTCGGCCACAACTCCGGGCACGGTAGGAGCTGGTGTTACAACAACCACTAGATCGACAGCCTCGGGCACCGCACCAATCGACGCGTAACAACGATGACCGAACAATTTCGTCCGACGAGGATTGACGGCATACACTTTGCCCTTGTACATCCCCGCGAGCAGATTGCTCACGATGGTGCGACCCACGCTGCCTTCGCGGTCGGTTGCTCCAATGACCGCAACCGAGGCTGGAGAAAAGAAATAGGCCAGTGGCGAGCGATCGCTGATTGGCACCTCAGAGCTCATGCGAAGTCTCCAACAACTTGACGCCAATCATCTCGCTTCGCCTCGGGAGACGCCAGCACACTTTCGGAAGGAATTCGCATGCTCAAAAATCACGCAACGTGCCAAACGGAAGAGCCACTCGGACGGCGTTGAGCACCGCGACCAGGTCAATCACTTCTTGCGCTATTGCCCCGCCGATGGGAGGCAGAACACCGTATGCGGCGAGCAGCATTCCCACTGCACTGAGCAACATGCCGCCGACAGCACTCTCCAGCGCAATCCTGCGCATGCGCCTGCCGATGTGCATCAATTCATCTACTTTCTCGAAGGATCTATCAAGAACCACGGCGTCCGCCGCTTCCGACGTGATTTCGTTTTCATGCCCGAACGCGACCCCAACCGTCGCCGCTTGCATGGCGGGAGCATCATTGATCCCGTCACCGACAAACACTGTTTTTCCCCGGCTCGTTTCAGCGCGAACCAGTTCCACCTTTTCCTCTGGGCTGGTGGCTCCATAGGCCGCCTCTATCCCGATCTTCGCCGCTAGAGAGCGCACCTCGGCTTGGCGGTCGCCGGATACGAGAATCACTTTCGTGACCTGATGGCGCGGCGTCAAGTGACTCACAAACACCCGGCTGTCGGACCGCGGCGAATCCTCAAACCCGAAGAGAGCCGCAAAGGCTCCGTTCAGAAATATCAGACATTCGAGCCCGGGCTCGACGGGCGGCAAGCGCAAATCCAACGCGGAAACTCTAGTACGGCCGGTGATCAAGACGTCTTGTCCATCCGTTTTTCCCCGCAGCCCTTCGCCAGGCCGCTCGCTGACTTGGGACACGGGAGTCAGGACGCAGTCGCGCTGTCGCGCCAGTTCCAGAATGGCGGACGCGAGAGGATGCTTCGAATATCGTTCGAGACTCGCGGAGGCTGCGAGAACGTCTGACTCCTTGAAACCGGGCGCGCAAACGATCCGTGTTAGAGATGGCTTGCCGTAGGTCAGCGTGCCGGTCTTGTCGAAGATGAAAGTCCTGCAGGAGCCGATTTGTTCGAGCACGGCTGGATTCTTGATGATGATGCCCCGCCGGGCAGACAGGGAAATCGCTCCGATAACTGCGACCGGTATGGCAAGGAGCAACGGACACGGCGTCGCGATAACAAGCACCGCGAGGAAGCGCTCGACCTCACCGCTCAGCACCCAGGCCAAGATCGCGATGCCAATGGCCAGCGGCGTGTACCACGCACCCAGCATGTCACCGAGCCGCCGCAACCGCGGGCGGCGCTGCTGGGTCTCTTCCATGACTCGCATGATCCGAGCGTAGCGGGAATCCTTCGGCAGCTTCTCAGCCCGGATCGCCAGCAGCGACTCTCCGTTCAGCGCTCCGGAAAGTGCCGTCGAGCCCGGCGCCTTCTCGATCTCGAAAGGCTCGCCAGTCAAATATGCCTCATTCATCGATCCATGACCCTCGACGACAACTCCGTCCACGGGGCAAATCTCGTGAGGAAAGACAACGAGCGCATCGCCCACCCGAATCTCACTGACGGTAATGTCTGCGAGGCCTTGTTCGGTCTTCCGATGAGCGATGCTCGGCATCCGCTTCGCGAGCGCGTCCAGCACGCGAGAAGCCCTGCGCGTAGCGAATTCTTCGAGGGCTGTGCCACCCGAAAGCATGAGCACCACGATCGAGGCTACCAAGTATTCCCGGAGAAGGACTGCTGTTACGATCGAGACCCCCGCGAGAAAGTCGGAACCGAACCTGCCGGCCCATAGTTTTTTCGCAAGTTGCACAATCAGCGGCAGACCGCCGGCCACCAAAGCCACATACAAGGGAATATCGGCGAAGGCTCGCAAGTTGGCCGCGGAAAACCGCAACACCAGATGAACAAGAATTCCTGCCGCAGCCAGCAATGCGACCAACTTGGCACCAAGCGGCGCGCTCTCGGAATGGCGGGTCTGCGTCAAGCTGCCACCTTAACATCGCCTTGCTGGGCTGGCCTCTTGTTTCCAAAAAAGCGGCGTTTTGCAATTTCCACCAGTAACAAGTAAGTGATCGTCGAAATCCCCAGGAACAAGAAGAAAGGAACAGGCAGCGGGGTAAAACCCAGCAGTCGCGCCAGGGGCGAAAAAGGCAGCAGAACGCCCACAACCACAATCGTGAGGGTGTTCAGCGTCAACCATCGGCTCGGCCGGCTTCGCAGCGGATTCCCCGCCGTTCGAATCACAAACAGGACGAGCGTCTGCGTGGCGAGCGATTCCACAAACCACCCCGTGTGAAAGAGGGTCTCTGAGGCGTGAAAGAAATGCAACAGAACATAAAACGTCAGGAAGTCGTAGATCGAACTGATCGGACCGATGAAGATCATGAAGTTTCGGATGAGACGCATGTCCCATCGCTGCGGGCTGCGCAAGTACGCTTCATCAACGTTGTCGGTGGGGATCATGATCTGGGCGCTGTCATACAAGAAATTGTTGAGAAGAATCTGCGTCGACAACATGGGAAGAAACGGCAGGAATAAGGACGCCCCCGCCATGCTGAACATGTTTCCGAAATTCGAACTGGTATCCATTAGCAAGTACTTCAAAACGTTTCCCGAGGCTCTCCGCCCTTCGATAATGCCACGGTGGAGGACGCTCAGTCCGGGCTGCAAGAGGATGATGTCGGCCGCATCGCGGGCAACATCTACCGCCGTCGCCACCGAGATGCCCACGTCCGCTGCGTGCAGCGAAGGAGCGTCGTTAATCCCGTCGCCGATGTACCCGACCACGTGACCGCGCTGCCGCAGGGCTCGGAGAATCCGCAGTTTCTGCATCGGCGTCACGCGCGCAAACACGTTCGTTCGTTCTGCAACATGCCCCAGCGCGGGATCCGTCATCGTATCGACCTCGGGACCGAGCACGATCACCGGATCCTCCAGACCCACTTGGGAGCAAATGTGCCGCGCCACAAGTTCGTTGTCACCGGTCAGAATCTTCACGTTGATTCCATCACGCCTCATCTGCGCAAGCGCATTGGCGGCGTCCGGGCGCGGCGGGTCGGCGAACGCGAGAAATCCCGCGAGGATTAGCGAATGTTCATCGGCCGCTGAGAACCCGTCGTGCCGGTCCACGGCGCGAAACCCCACCGCGAGCACGCGAAGGCCTTGCGCGCAGAGATCCTCATACACTTTCCGTGCGCGTTCGCGTGCTGCGGAGTCGAACACCTGTTCCTTGCCTTCCGCTTCGTACGACTCACAGAGTGCGACGAGTCCTTCCGGCGCACCCTTGGTGATCATTAAACGCCGGATCGCCGGCCCGTCGACACGCTCGACAACGACCGAGAGTCGGCGGCGGTTGAAATCGAAGGGGATTTCATCGCATTTCACATAACCGTCCGGGTCGCGCCGCTCGTCCTGCAGAATTGCGCTGTCGAGAGGGCTGCGTATTCCCGTTTCGAACTTGCTGTTCAGGAACGCTAGGGCAAGCGGATGATCCGAAGCCTGTCCCAAAGCATCGACGACGGAGTGCAGCGTCATCACACCCAGCGTGAGTGTCCCTGTCTTGTCGCTGCATAGCACGTCGATGCTGCCGAAATTCTGAATCGCCGGCAGATGCTTCACGATCACTTGCTCCCGCGCCATGCGCACGGCACCGCGTCCAAGCGTCACGGACGTGATCATGGGGAGGAATTCGGGTGTCAGCCCCACCGCCAATGCCACCGCAAACACAAACGATTCGAAAGCGTCCTTGTGCATCGCCACGCGCACCACCAGGATGAAGAGCACCAGGAACAGCACGGCGCGCATGATGAGCATTCCGAACTGCCGCAAGCCCCGCTCGAATTCCGTTTCTCCCGTTCGCTCCCGCAATTTCGCGCTGATGAGGCCAAACGAAGTGCGGCTGCCGGTCGCTGTGACGCGAGCAACCGCGGTCCCGCTCACCACCGACGTGCCCAGAAATACGAAGTTCGGGGACTCGGCAGTCTTCTCTCCCGTCTCGCTTGCGGCTGCGGCATCTTTCTCCACGGGCATGGATTCCCCCGTGAGCGCAGCCTGCTGGACATAGAGATCGCGTGATTCCAAGAGGCATCCATCGGAGGGGATAAGGTCTCCGGCCGAGAGTCGCACGAGGTCACCAGGAACGACGTCTTCTCGCCGAACTTCCTGCCATCGTTCGTCGCGGAGAACCGTGGCGGTCAAGCAGACGTGTTCGCGCAACTTCCGAACCGCGCGCTCGGACCGGTACGTCTGGATGAAATTGATCGCCACGCTCAACATGGCGATGACGAAGATGATGGCGGCGTCGGCGGTTTGTCCCACGGCCATCGAAATGACGCTGGCGATCAGCAGAATGATGACGAGGGGATTAAGGAACAGCAGCAGCAGCTCAAAAGCCAAAGCACCCTGCTTGCGAGGGGAAGGGTCATTCGGCCCGAACTGACGAAGCCGCTCTTCCGCTTCTCGCTGCGTCAGCCCTTCGAGCCGCGCCGCCGAGTGACCGGTCGCGTCAACAACCGTAGTGGACGTAAAACCCATATGCGTGACTTTGCCTCAATGCTTTCGAGCCAGTCCGCCACAACCTGCAAAGAAGATCGCAGATCGCGCGAAGGCTTCATTTTACCCTAGGTCCCCAACCGCATCCGTGAATGCGAGCCGCATCACTGCGCCCGGTGATGTACGTCACAGCACCCCGTTCTGCCTTGAAGGAACAATGGCTTACAGAAGGAGCAATACCATGAAGACCGCCACCGCAAGAACCGCAGTACGATTCCGGAACATCTTATTTGCAACGGATTTTTCCCCAGCCGCCGCTCAGGCCATTCCGTACATCAAAAAGATTGCCAAACACTATGGTGCCAACCTCGTAGCCCTGCACGTCCGCCCCCCGGTTGTGAACCCCATGACCGAACCAGGCACTTGGCCTACCGACATCGAATCGGCAAAAGCCGAAAATGACAAGCATCGCGAAGAAGTGCTCGGCACCTTTGCCGGAATCCACACGCAGGTCCTGATCGAAGAAGGCAGCATCCAGTCCTGCTTGGACGCGGCCATCACGAAGAACAACACGGATTTAGTCGTGATCGGCACCCGAGGACGCACCGGGCTTGGGAAGCTTCTCCTGGGCTCGGTTGCGGAAGAGATTTTCCGGACCGTATCCTGCCCAGTGCTCACCGTTGGACCACATTCGAGCGCCTACCGCGCCGCGGGCGGCCAGTTCCGTGAAATCCTTTATGCAACGGATTTCAGCCCTGAATCACAAGGCGCCGCCGCCTACGCCGTGTCCCTGGCCCAGGAATTCCAGGCACGGCTGATTCTCCTGCACGTGATCCCGGAACTAGAGGCCGGTGACCTTGTCACTGCCGCCGATGTCACGATGTCCTCGGAGAATTTACTGCGCAAGCTCGTCCCGCCGGAAGCCGAAGCCTGGTGCAAGCCTGAGTACTTCGTGGAACGCGGCGACCCCGCAGTAAAGATTCTGGAATTCGCTAACCTGAGAGAAACGGATCTCATCGTTCTCGGCGTGCGGCGGGAGAAGGGCGTACCTGGCGCGGCAACGCATCTGCCGATCGCGACAGCCCACAAGATCGTGTCGCACGCAGCTTGCCCGGTGCTCACGGTCCGTCACTAGGCACCTGGAGCGGGACCGGGTAACAGTCCTCGCTCGAAAACTTTGAACGCCAGAGAGGGTCGAATGACCTCCGAATCCGATGTCCGCATCGCGTACTTCTCCATGGAAATCGCCGCCGACCCCCGTTTTCCAACGTATGCCGGGGGTCTCGGTGTGTTGGCAGGAGACACGCTTCGCTCGGCGGCGGATTTGGGGATTCCGATGGTGGGCGTGACTCTCCTGCACCGCAAGGGCTACTTTCGCCAGCACCTCGACGGAAAGGGAGAGCAGAGCGAGGAGTCCCAAGAGTGGAATCCCGAAGGAGTTCTGGAACCCCTGGAGCCGAGGGTCTCCGTACATCTCAACGGGCAGGAGGTAAAGGTCCGCGGTTGGCAGCACTCGATTGCGGGTCTCACCGGCCACCAGGTGCCGGTCTATTTCCTGGACGTGGACCTTCCTGAGAACTCCGCTTGGGAACGAACGCTTACGGATCATCTCTACGGCGGCGACGATGCCTACCGCCTGTGCCAGGAGGCCATTCTGGGAATCGGCGGCGTGCGTTTTCTTCGCGCCGTGGGCCATCGCAACATCACCCGCTTCCACATGAACGAAGGTCACTCCGCACTTCTCACCCTCGCTCTTCTGGAGGAGGAAATCGGCCGACAAAACCTGACGAAGACCAGCCTCGCGGACATCGAAAGAGTCCGCGAGAAGTGCGTGTTTACAACCCATACGCCCGTGCCGGCCTCCTTCGACCAGTTCCCCCTGGATTTGGCCACTCGAATTCTCGGGGCGGACCGCGTTCGCACCTTCCTCGATACGCACTGCTGCCCCGCCGGAACGCTGAACATGACCTACCTCGCACTGCGCTGCTCGCGCTACATCAATGGCGTCGCGATGCGTCACGGCGAACTATCGCACAGCATGTTTCCCAATTATCCGATCCACTCCATCACCAACGGCGTTCACGCCGCGACCTGGGCCTCCGCTCCTTTTCGAGAACTCTATGACCGCCACATTCCCGAGTGGCGCCACGACAACATGTACCTTCGCTACGCCGTCGGCATCAGTGCCGAGGAGATCCGGCAAGCGCATCTGCAGGCCAAACGCGAGTTGCTCCACGCAATCAACCAAGCTACTGGTGTGCAACTCTCCGAGACCGTCGCGACTTTGGGCTTTGCACGCAGGGCCGCCGAGTATAAGCGGGCGGATTTGCTCTTTTCCGATTTGAACCGGCTTCGCGCGATCCGGAAAAACGTCGGTCCCTTCCAAGTCGTTTTCGGGGGCAAAGCCCATCCCCGCGACGATTCGGGAAAGGCCGTGATTCGCAAAGTCTTTGAAGCCGCCGCCGCGCTCCGCGATGTCATCCCCGTTGCTTACGTCAGCGACTACGACCTTCGCTGGGCGCGTTTGTTCACGGCGGGCGTGGACGTCTGGCTCAATACCCCGCACCGGCCGTTCGAAGCCTCCGGCACAAGCGGCATGAAGGCGGCTCTGAATGCCGTTCCGAGTCTCAGCGTGCGGGATGGCTGGTGGGTCGAAGGGCACTTCGAAGGCGTGACGGGCTGGTCCATCGGATACGATGAAGATCCCGAACACCACGACGTCGAGATCGCGTCTCTCTACGAAAAACTGGAACGCACGATTTTGCCGCTGTTCTACTCCCAGCCCCAGGCCTATGCTCAGATCATGCGTTCCACGATTGCCGTCAACGGGTCTTTTTTCAATACCCAGCGCATGCTTTCCCAATATGTGCTGGACGCATACTTTCCGAAAGGCGAGGAAACCCGGGCGGAACTCGCCGCCGCTGCCGCGAATCCATTTGCCGAACTGACGCACGGGAGCTAGGCAAATCTCACGATCGTTCGAACATGGTAAGAGGCATCTGGTCAAGCAGCGGCAACAAACCGTAACGTGTCTAGATTGGCAGATGTCTCGGGGCGACCCTTGATCAAAACACCGCATCCATCACGGTACTCCAACGTATAGACGCTGCAACACACACCGCACAGCCAGAAATGTTGTACGGAATGAGTATTGGGCGCTCTTTCGCCGACTGGATGGTGCTTGTGAAAACGAAACAATCGGCCCTGCCGATAGTCAAAGGGCGCCTGACAATCCGGGTTTGCGCAGACCGAAAACATGAAACCCTCAATGCCGCTGCCGGTCGGAAGTCAGCGACCGGTCACGAATTTTGCCCGCACGTGAACCTCGGGATGTTCGGAACCCTTCGCCCCTCCCGCTCTTCCCCGCTCCAGCCGCGCGATCGTCGTCTTCAACCATTGCGTAAATGCAGACTCGATCTCTTCCTGGGTGCCGGAGCGGTACAAGGAATCCAGCGTGTCGCCCTGCTCATTCAACGCGATGTATCGGCAGGGAAATTTTCTCTCCTGCGAATCCGCGGGCACCAGTTGCATCAGCGCGCAATCGCGGCACGGTTTGGGATGCTGGCTCGAATCGAAGTTCAAACACGTCGGCGAATCCTGAAACATGAATTGCGGGCGCCAAGCCGCTCGCGCGGGGTGGCGATAGCCGCCCTTCGCCAGGAACTCCAATTCCGCTTTCAACACGTCCAGCAGGTCTCGCTTGTCGTTTGCCATGGCGAACTTCCTTGCATCGCAAGGATGAGGCAGGGCGGGCGGGCTGGCAGTGACGGACATCACTTCCTTGCGTGCGGACGGTCACGCTTGACTATTTGCCGCACGCGCTTCGAGAACACGCACAATGCGATATAATCCGCCTGTTTCCCGTCTGCTTATGCGGATGAGTCTCGGTGCCACTGCCGACAACCCCGCTACCGGGTGCACTCTCCGGCAACTCGAGGAGCCGTTCCGTGAGTGGAGAAACGCCTGACAAATTCCTCCCTGTCAACGCCAGCGGTTTGTTCGAGAAACTGTTTGAATTCTCGCCCGACGCCATTGTCGTAACCAATCGAGAAGGAAAAATCGGAGAAGTCAACGCGCAGGTCGAAAGGTTCTTCGGGTATGCCCGTTCGGAACTGCTGGGTCAACCCATTGAGATTCTCATTCCGGAGCGATTCCGCACAACGCACCTGAGACACCGGGCCGACTATGCCGCCCAACCCCGCGTGCGCACCATGGGTGCCGGGTTCGAGCTGTATGGCCGCCGCAAGGACGGAAGTGAGTTTCCCGTCGATATCATGCTGGGCCCGGTAGAAGCGGCAGAAGGCCAGGTGGTGCTGAGCGTGATTCGAGATCTTACACAAAAGAAAGAAGCCGAAGAAGCCCTGCGGCGAAGCGAACAACAAAAATCCTACCTCGAAGAGGAGCTCGTCGCCACGCACCGCTTCGAGGAAATTGTCGGCGAGAGTTCCGGGCTGAAGCGTGTACTGAAACAAGTCGAGGACGTTGCGGCGACCGACGCAACGGTTCTGATCCTTGGGGAAACCGGAACCGGCAAAGAGCTGATCGCGCGCGCCATCCATGAGTTGAGCCCGCGTCGGCGTCATGCCTTCGTCAAACTCAACTGCTCGGCCATTCCCTCCGGGCTTCTCGAAAGCGAATTGTTCGGGCATGAGAAAGGGGCCTTCACCGGAGCAATCGTACAGAAAATCGGACGGATGGAGCTGGCTCATCAAGGGACATTCTTCTTGGATGAGGTCGGCGACCTTCCCTTGGAACTCCAGCCTAAGATTCTGCGCGCGCTGCAGGAGAAGGAGTTCGAACGGGTCGGTGGCACGCGCACGATTCCCGTAAACGTGCGCCTCGTGGCCGCCACGAATCGCGACCTCGCCAAGATGGTCCACGAGGGACAATTCCGCAGTGACCTGTATTACCGCCTGCGCGTTTTCCCGGTCACGATTCCACCCCTGCGGGAGCGTCGCGACGACATCCCTCTTCTCGTCCGGTACTTCCTCAGCACCCATTCCAAGCGCATGGGCCGGCGCATCGAAACGATCCCCGTCGAGACCTTGCAGACGCTCGTCAAATGGCGCTGGCCAGGCAATGTACGCGAGCTCGAGAATTTCATCGAGAGATCCGTCATCCTCTCGCCGGGACCAGTATTGCGCGCTCCTCTCGCCGAACTCGAAGCCGTCGAGGAATCCACCGGACCGGCGGATTCAAACCTCGAAGCCGCGGAACGGGAACATATTCTTCGGGTACTCCGCGAATGCAAGGGAATGATCGGCGGCCTCAACGGCGCCGCTGAACGTCTCGGTTTGAAACGAACCACGCTGAACTCCAAGCTAAATAAGCTGGGCATCAAGCGGCGGGACTATATTTAGTCCCAAGACGAAATATCGTCTCGTCACTCCCTGATCTGGCGCACCAAAAATTCATACCATCTCAGCTTTCACGCCGGATAAACCCTTCTTTTTCAAACGGATGCCCCAGCCCATGTGAAAGCAGTCACATATGGCGAGTGACCTGCTTCACCTAAGTTGTCACGCAAGCATAGCTGACCTAACGAGAATGCTAAGAATCACGATTCACGAAGGTACAAAAGCACAAACGATCCAACTGGAAGGCAAGCTCGTCGGTCCTTGGGCCGAAGAATTTAATCGCATTTGGCATTCTCTGGCGCCTTCGCTTGGTTCAAAGGAATTGCGTCTCGACCTGCGCGGTGTGGCTTTCGTCAATGCCAGGGGAAGACAGCTCTTGCGGGAGATCTATCAGAAGACGAACGCGTCTTTCTTAGCCGATTCGCCTCTGACGCAATACTTCGCGAATGACGCAATGCAGCAATTTCCGAAAGACGGAGAAGAAGGAGTCTAAAATGCACGGTCCCTATGGATTCGAACCGAATGAAAACTGCCAGTCGTGCAAATCGCGTGCGAGTGGATTTTTCTGCCAGCTCAGCGGTCCGGCATTGAAGGACTTCAATGCCGTGAAGTCCCCCGCAATGTATCCGGCGGGCGCGTTCCTGTTCCTGGAAAAACAGGACCCTCGCGGCGTTTTCGTGCTCTGTGCCGGGCAGGTGAAACTCTCCATCAGCTCCAGCGCAGGAAAGACGCTGATCTTGAGAATTGCCAAGCCCGGCGAAATCCTTGGGCTGATGGCGGCGATGTCGAATAGTCCGTACGAGGTCACCGCCGAAACCTTGCATCCGTGTCAGGTGGCGTTCATTCGCCGCGACGACTTCCTGCACTTTGTCGCCAAGCACCCCGAAGTGTATCAAGGCGCAGTGGAACAGCTCAGCTCGCTCTACAGCGGGGCCTGCGAGCAATTGCGCACCGTTGGTCTATCGGCTTCCGCTCCCGAAAAACTTGCCCGCGTGCTCCTCGACTGGTCCACCGAGACGACGGACACAAAGCAAGGGACGCAGATCAAGCTGCCTCTGACCCATGAAGAGATTGCCGAATTCATCGGCACGACGCGGGAAACCGTGACGCGGACTCTTAGCCAATTCAAGAGCCGCCGACTCGTGGCGCTGGAAGGTTCGACGCTGATGATTTCCAATCGGCCTGCTCTTGAAACCATCGGCGCTGGGAACTAACCAACAGTATTTCGCTCGTAGAAGCGCACGGAGAAATACCATGAAAGTAAAAGAGATCATGGCGCAGTCTGCCGTTTGCTGCAGCGCGGACACCAATGTGGGGGCGGCGGTTGAGCTCATGTGGGTGCGTAACTGCGGGATGTTGCCGGTTGTCGGAAGCGATCGGAAGCTCTTGGGAGTCGTAACGGACCGGGATATCTGCATCGCCATGGGAACGAGAAACCGGTTGGCGGGAGATCTGAGCGTAGGAGAGATTGCCACGAGAAACGTGTTCACGTGCAAGCCGGATGACGAAATCCACGAGGCGCTGCATACGATGGCGAGCAAACAAGTACGCCGCCTGCCCGTTGTGAACGACCAGGGCATACCCCAGGGAATCCTCTCGATGGACGACATTATCGCTCATGGAGACCTGAACAAATGGGAGGGTTGTTGTGAACTCTCCTCCGAAGAAATCATCAGAAGCCTGAAGAAGCTGTATGGCCAGAAGTTACCAGTGGTTCACACAAAAGCGCTGGCAGCCTGACCTTGCAACCATTCACTTTCGCTCGTGATCCGCGCGAGGTCGCTCGCTTCCGTACGCTCTCGTTTCTTGCCAGGCTATCCTTTGCGATGCTTGAAAAACTCCACCTGCCGTAGACGTTTCTTCGCCAATGCGAGACTCATGTAGGGACCCCCGAGATTCTTGCCTTTGCGAGAAACGACCTGGTAACCGCCTCTCACCTTTTTGATCATGGTGGCCTCCCTAGCGCAGTAAACGTGCGCAACCGCGGCCAACCCCCTAGCTGCGCACGGTGAGAACAGGACACGAAGCGTGTGCCACGATCGTGTGAGCTATGGATCTCTCAAGATGGCTTGCCGCCAGCATATGGCTCGTGCTACGTATGCCAAGCACGAGCAAATCTGCCTTTCTTTGCTTCGCGACCTCAAGAATCCTCGCCGCTGGCTCACCGTGCTCGACCACCGTTTCCGGACGGCACCAGAGCCCGGCTTCCGGCGGAACGATTTCATGAAGTTGATGCATGGCCTCGGCTACTGTTAGCCCCTGTTTCTTTGCTTCTTTGCGCTGCCCCCGGAATTCAATTACGTGGAGCAGAGTGAGCTGGGCGTCGTTTTCCTCGGCGAAGGAAATCGCGTACGGGGCTGCCGTCAGGGATTCCGGCGTGAAGTCCGAAGCAAAAACCACGCGCTCCCAACGAGCACCGCCGCGGTCATCCCTGTGCACGGAAGGACCGACCGTCATGACGGGAACG
>JBGQCW010000001.1:0-39013 GCA_041495565.1 Candidatus Acidiferrum sp. | reverse complement strand
TTCTACCGCGCAGCTCGCTTCGTTCCGGCGGTGGAGTATGTCCAGGCCAATCGGGCACGGATGCTCGCGATCCAAGGCATTGCCAAAGCATTTGAGGGTGTCGACGTGGTGATCACCCCGACCTACAGCACGCAACTGGTGGCGACAAATCTTAGTGGCCATCCGGCGCTGATCCTGCCAAACGGTTTTCGCGAGGCAGACGCACCACCTCCAACAACGACGCCGCAAGGCGAGGTGGTTAGCGACTACGGAGGGGCGGGGACTCCGGTCAGCCTCACTTTCCTTGGCCAACTTTACGGGGAAGCCAAGCTGCTCTCGTTTGCTCGGGCCTATCAGGAAGCGACCGGCTTCCACTTGCGCCACCCGAAGCTGCAAGGCTAGAGATTTCTTGCCTCGCGCTCGTGAAAGAATGGGCGCTCTCACCGTGAAACACTCGAAAGTTTATGTTTGCGCCGTCCGTGCTTCCCGGCGCGAGTAGTATTCGGGGCGGGCCTGTGCTAAAGAAGGCCCGCAAGGACAGGAGGGATCATGCGCGGAAAGATGAAATTCGGGCTCATCCTACTGTTAGCGGTGTTTGTCGTCCCGGCGTTTGGGCAGGGGCAGCCCTCGGACAAGACGATCGCGGTGTTTGGGCAAACGATTCACTATTGGGATGTAGGCGCGGGGCCCGTGGTGGTGCTGGTGCACGGGCTGGGAAGCAAGAAGGAGGACTGGCTGCCGGTCATTGCGCCGCTCTCGCAGAAATACCGGCTGGTGGTGCCCGACCAGATTGGTTTCGGGCGGTCGGATAAGCCGCTGCTCGATTACAGCATCCAGACGTATGTGGATTTCCTGAATGAGTTATTGCGCCAACTGAAGGTGGAGAAAGCGAGCCTGGTTGGCGAATCGCTTGGCGGATGGATTTGCGGACTCTATGCGGCGGAAATTACCGGCGGGGCGCACCTGATTCCCGTGGAAAAACTCGTGCTCGTGGATGCGGCGGGACTCAAACAGGACAAGCCGATACCGGATCTGAATCCGAGTTCGCTGGCCGGGATGCGAGCGCTGATGCAGGCGGTTTTCTACGACACGAGCTGGCTGAGCGAAGACGCGCTGCGAAAAGTTTTTGCGGATAAACTCGCTACGCACGACAGTTACACGGTTCGCAGCCTGCTGGGCAATCCTGCGATAGGCGCAGAAAGAATGGACAACCAACTGGCGAATATCAAGGTGCCGACGCTGGTGTTGTGGGGAAAGCAAGACAGCTTGCTGCCTATCGCGGCGGGGGAACGCTACGCGGCGGGAATTTCCGGAGCGAAACTGGTGAGCTTCGACAAGTGCGGGCACATCCCGGCGATGGAGAAAACGGAGGAATTTCTCTCCGCGGTGAACGCCTTCCTGGGCAGCGGCGCGACTGCCGCGCATTGAAGGAAGCGCGGGAATGCGAAACGCGGGTTTCCCGTGGGAAAAACATAGGGTGCGAAGCAGGCTGAACGGGAGGGACTCGTTCCGCAAGATTCTGTCTGCCTTCGTTAGCTGGAGAAATAGTTGACAGTCTACTAAACCTGCGCTATACGAGTGCTACCTCTCCCGCTGGAGGATTCCATGAAAACCGATTGCAATCATCCCGTGTTGGTGACGTGTGCCACTGCACTGGTGCTAGTCGGCGCTGCCACGGCGCACGGGCAGGGCCCGACCTTTGACCCTGGCTGCACGGTGCCTTATGCGAAGATCGCCACGACCCCCGATCCGTTCGCGGTCTGCGGGAATTGCGGAGTGGTTTCCGCTAACCCGCACTCGACGGCCGCCGCCAAAGCTGCCCACGCTGCCGAGAGCAAAGCGAAAAACAATCTCTGTGGAGACGCGACGAAGAAGACGGCGGTGGATTTTGCCATCCTGGCCGATATGCAAGCGCAGACGAGCAACAATATCCCAAGCGACCGCCACACGCTGCGGCAGTTTTTTGCCGTGGGAAGCCAAAAGATTGGTGAAGGCAGCGTGGTGCAGCTGAAGGCCTTTGTCAGGGAGGCGCACATCTCCGATTGTGATGGCGGTGAACAGGTGAACTGCAACAAGACCGGGCCGGATGTGAACGATATCCACATCCCGCTCGCCGACCCGACGGTGGCCAACTCCCGCACGCTAGACGAGTGCAACAGCGTGACGGCGGAGATGATCCCGCACTTCCGGCCCGCGGCGTGGGCGCAAATCGATATGAAGACGCCGGTGAATAATCCGGTACGAATTACCGGACAGCTTTTCTACGATAACAGCCACCATCCCTGCGTGAAGAACGCGGATGGCACGTTCAAGAAAGAAAAACCGGCGCGGATCTCGCTCTGGGAGGTTCATCCCGTGTATGCGTTCGATGTCTGCACGGAGACGGACGCGAATCAATGTGATATCGCCAACGATAGCGTTTGGCTCCCTTATGACCAGTGGGTTGCACGGGCGGGCAGTATCACGGAAGAGACCGGGAAAGATTTTCGCAGTAGATGCGAGAGGTTGAAGGGCACGCCCTCACAACCCGGCGGACCCACAGAGCCGGGACAGTGTCCCGCGCCAGCGAATGCTCCGCACGGACACAGACACAGAGCCCCCGCGCCGCCCAGCACGTAAGAGGAATGCAGGCACTGGGCCTGTGAGGGCCGCTGTTCGCATTAGAGAAATCAGGCAGGAGTCAATCGGACGTGGCTGGGATGATCCCACTCTGAATCGAAGAAGCGCGAAGGGGTTGCCTGTGTAGCTAAGGGCTCAGCGGTGTTGCGAGGTTTCCTAGTGGTTACGGGGGGATGGACTGAAAATGAGGCAAAACGTCGTACCATTAAGCTAAGGGGAATCCTTCCGGAGGCCGCCATCGCATACCAAGAGAAACGTCGCTCGCCGAGGTATTCGTTCATCGCAAGCGCCGAGCTGATCGAAGAGAGGGCGGACGTGCGGATCGCGTCGCGGGTGAGCGAACTGAGCTCGCACGGCTGTTATCTGGACATGATGAATCCTTTTCCAACGGGAACCATGGTTCTCGTAAAGATTTCCGCGGGAGACGCGTTCTTCGAAGCCAAAGCGAAGATCGTTTATTCGCAGCCGAATATGGGAGCAGGAGTCGGCTTTCTTGAAGTCGCACCGGAGTCTCAGACGGTGCTGGCACGCTGGCTGGATGGGGCGGAAAAGGAACAGCAGAGAATATCGGGGTAGTTTGAGATCTACCTTGCTCGGTTTTGAACCGCGCGGAAGTGAAGTCGCGGCAATCACCTCAAGAATCAACAAAAAATCAGGATGGCAGTGGAAAACGGCTCGTCTGCAGAGTGGGCGCGGTGGGTGCGTGTCTGTCCGGGGGAATTCCCCCTGTGGAGGAACCTAGAGTGAGTTGCGCTTCAATTCAGACATGAAGTAATCGCAAGAACGGACGCACAGAGCCATGATGGTGAGCGTGGGATTTTGGCAGGGATTCGAGGGGAAGCCGGAAACATCCATGACGAAAAGATTCTTGACGTCGTGGGTTTGCTGAAACTGGTTGAGGACGAATTTCTTCGGGTTGCCGCCCATGCGGGCGATGCCGGCTTCGTGGAGCGCCCAACGGGGAGCGGAGGGATGGGCGTGGGTACGAATGTTTTTTGCGCCCGCGGCTTCGAGCATTTCGCCGGCAGAGTCGCCCATGTCCTGGATCATGGCGCGTTCATTTTCGCCGCCGGACATGTGGATCTTGAGGACGGGAATTCGGTAAACGTCCTTCACATTAGGGTCTAGCTCGACGAAATTGTCCCAGCGCGGAAGGACTTCGCCGAAGCCGTGATTTCGATGCTGGTGCGAGGTTCGCGAAGAGCTTTCTTGTAAGCTTCGCCGAAACCGGGGCGTCCCAGTTGAATTCCGTCGAGGACTCGCCTTCGTAGCCAAAGCCGCGGAGGAATTTTTTGTAGGGCGGAGCGTTCCGCAAATTGCGGAAGCGCGCGATGTAGATGCCGAGCGGCTTTACGGGTGCGCCGAGAGAAGGCTTTGCGCCCAAGGCGGGGAATTCGCCGCTGCCGCCGCCGCTCCGGACATGCGCGGTGAGGTAATGGCCGAGGACGCCGCTGGAATTGGCAATGCCGTTCGAATATTGCGCCGTGGCGGAGTTGAGCAAAATGCGCAAGGATTCTTGCGATTGCGCGCAGAGAATGACGGCGCGCGCGTGGACTTCGCGGGACTGGCGTGTGTTGCGGGACAATGCGAGCGAGTGTTGCCGCAAAGAGCATCATCAATCTGCGGCGAACGAGCCTGAACCGCCTGGGACAGGTCTTAGCGAGTCAACGGTGCTTAGTTCCGTGCTGGAGACGTGCCGCCGGCGTTGGCGGCAACGGGAGCGTTTGGAGGTGAGTCCACTACTTGCCCCGGTGCAGGTGGATTGAGGATGACGATATCCACGCGCCGATTCCGCGCGCGACCTTCCGGCGTGTCGTTCGAGGTCACCGGATGATACTCGGCGTAACCGGCAGCCGAGAGCCGCTGGGGTTCGAGATGATAGCGGTCGACCAGCTGCTTGATCAGATCGGAGGCGCGCGCGGTGGAGAGCTCCCAGTTGGAAGCAAAGTGAGTATTGTGAATCGGAATATTGTCCGTGTGACCTTCAATCCGCAGCGCTTCCGTGCGGGGCTTCAGAATCGCCGCGAGACGATCGATGGCATCGCGCCCGGATGGGCGAAGCGCCGATGACCCGCTTTCATAGAAACCGATTTCACGAAGACTCACCACCAAACCTTCACGGCGCGCCCTCACTTCCACTACGTGCTTTTGAATTTCCGGTGCCAGCACCCTTTCCAGCTCTGCCTGGATGTCTTTGAGCGGCCTTGCCCCAGGTGAGGGGCCGAGGATGCCTTTCATGGGCTGGACAATACGTGTCAGGTCCGTCGTGCGTTCGGCATTTTCGACTACCTGCACTTTGGAGAAAGGAACCGCCTCGGTGTCGCTCAAGGGAATCTTGGTGTTCGAAGTGTCGAACACTCCAAGTTCTTGAAAGGCCACCTGGATGGAGAGCGCGAGCTTGCCCATCTTGCGTTTATCGACCTGTGAAGACGCATAGAGAACCACGAAGAAAGCGAAGAGCAGGGTGATGAAATCGGCGTAGGAAACAAGCCAGCGATCTTGGCTGACGTGGTCTTCCGGTCTTCTCTTGCGTCTCATACCGTGAGCTTCTTGTCGGCCTGCTCATGCGCTTCGGAGAAAAAAGCCATCAGCTTGGTTTCAATCATCCGAGGATTCATGCCTTCGAGGATAGAGATGACGCCTTCAAGCACCATTTCACGTAACGTCTGCTCCTGCCGGATGCGAATCTTGATCTTTCCGGAGACCGGAAGGAAAAACAGATTTGCGGCGCCGACACCGTAGATGGTGGCAACGAAAGCGACCGCGATGCCGCGGCCAACTTCGGACATATCGTCGAGATGCTGCATGACTTGAATCAAGCCGAGGACGGCGCCGATAATGCCAATCGTCGGTGAAAAGCCGCCAGCAGCTTCGAATACTCTTGGAATATTCTCTGAGTGTTCGGCCTGATTATCGAGTTCCAGCCCCATCATGTTCCGGATTTCCTGCGGTTCCGTACCATCGATGGCTAGCATTAATGTTTTCTTCAGGAAAGGCTCCTGAATGGTCTGGAGTTCTTTGTCGAGGGATATGATTCCCTCTTTTCGCGCTTTGTGCGCATACTCCACTATTTCCGCGATCAGGACGCGGGGATCCTTGGACTTGTCGAAAAAGACGTTGCCGAGATGTCGAAAGGCCGCCAGGACCACCCGCAGGGGAAATTGCAGCAGCACCGCGCCCAGAGTTCCGCCAAACACAATCAGCGCAGCGGTGGGCTGCAGAATCTGCGTGATCTTCCCTCCTTCGAGGATGAGACCGGCAAGAATTCCGCCGAGCGCAATGGCGAGACCCGCAAAGCTGCTCTTGTCCAAGACGGGGGCCCTCAGATGTCCCCCCCCTCTTTTTCGGGCAAGGCACTACCAGCCGCTTGGCCTTCGAGCAATTGCATCACCTTGAGGGGAAGCCCGGAGAAGATGTTCCGGCGAAATTCTACAATCTTGGCAAGGACCTCCTGGGAGGCTTCCCGGACCACGATTTTCTCTCCCGTGACCAGCGTCAGAACGGTATCCGGCACGTTTTCGACAAATTTGATGAGGTCGGAATTGACGATCAGGGGCTGATTATTCAGTCGCGTGAGTTGAATCATCTTTCGTGACGTCGACCGCTCAGGGAGATCCACGGCATATCGAACGCCCCTCTCTCTATCGGCAGATTGTCAGAGCAGTTCAGCCTCCATTTTTCTCGCTGTCCCCTGAACATTGGAAAACTCTTATTGGCCTAATGCGTGCATTTAAATTTGTCGCGGTGCCAGGCTCGGGGCGGGAACTGTCCGAGAGGGCCTTGCAAAGCCCATGGAGTGAATCGCCGCGCGGTCCAGCCAAACAATTCCTTCAGGAACGGAATGGAACCGGTTCCGAAATGGAATTGCGGCCGAGATTCCGAGTGGTTCGAAATTCATCCACATCGGGGCGGGCTGCCCTGTTTGGCCTTTCCTTGGAGCCGGCTTCCGAAAGAAATGACCGCCCGGCGAGAACCGCTTCCGCCGGGCATGCGATTTTTGCGAGTTGCTTCTGAAAACAGTTCAAATTCGTAGTTCGGAGAGCGGGTTCGTCCGCGAGCAGGAAGCAAGAATTCGAAAGAACAAACCTCCTTGGCCGATGGCCAGCAGAAATCAGGGTGTCTTCTCGATCGAGGAACGGGCATGGAAAAACAGACAGCAACTCGCGGCGCGGAAGAAGCAGGGAGCGATCTCGCAACTCCCGACAACCAATCATCCCATCCACAAGGTACACCTGAAGCCCATGACCTCGAAGCCGCGGCGCGGTGGGAGTTCCCCGACCGCCGTAGGCTCCTCTACGCCTTGGTCGGGAATGATTTTGGCCCCGACCCGGAGAGCAAACTGGACGAGATTCGGGCCTACAAACTGAACGAGGCCCAATTCCTCCTTGACACGTTGAAAGTCCAGCCCGGCGACCGAGTGCTGGATCTGGGAAGCAATTGCGGGTTCATCGGCCGGGCGTTCGCGCCGCTCTGCAGCCGGTTGTACTGCCTGGACATCAGCGACCAGTTTCTGGATTTCTGCAAAGACGAACTGCGGCAATTTCCGAATGTGGAATTTCACCAGATGGAGTTTGCCAAACTGGAATTCCTCGCCGGGAAGCGCATCAATAAGGGCTACTCCAACGCCGTTTTCATTCATTTTAATTTCTTCGACATTGTTCTCTATTTCACTCAGCTCTTCGAAATCCTGGAGCCCGGCGGGCTTTTCGTCTTTGGGATGAGCGACACGGATTGCCTGGACGTCAAGACGGACCGCTACTTTGGAGTCGTGCTCGAAAAATATCGTGAACTCGGGCGGGCACTGAACTTGATGCACTGGAATTCGTCTACCGCGGTGTGCGCGGCCGCAGGAAAGATTGGATTTTCGGCAAGAGTGCTCTGCCGCGGGAACGGCTCGGCCATGGTTCTCCTGGAGAAACCTGCTCCCGTTGCCGCGGAAGCCGAAGGAAGCGCGCCGTCCAACGAACTCATGGCCGTGCACCGGCAGTGGAACGGCGCGGCGTCCGCACTGAAAAACCTGGCCTATAACCTGACCGGCCGGTATCCCAAGGATCGGGAGGCGCGCTTTTTGCTGGCGGACATCTTGCGCGGCGCGGGAATGGACGACCTCGCCTTTAACGAATATAAGACCTTGCTGGAGAATTGCCCGCCCAACGAACTCCATCGCGTGCAGCAAGGAATCGAGCAAAGCCAGGCAGACCGCGGTTATTTCCCTCCGGCCTTCGCGCATCGGCTGTCCACCGCCGAATATGCCGTCGGTCACAACGCCGCCGTGTGGCGCGAGTATGCCGGGCGCGAGATTCAGCGCGGGCGGGAAATTGTGCGCATGGTCCGGCAAGTGACGCCGCTGCGCGGAAAACGCGTGCTCGACGTCGGCTCCGGTTATGGGGGCATGCTCATCTCCATGGCGGAGCAAGGAGCCAACGTCGTCGGCGTGGAGATTGATCCAGAACGGGCACGCATGGGTAAGCAGCGGCTGGCGGACCTCGCCATGCAGATTCCCTATCACGAAGCGGATATTTGCTCTCCGGGCATGAACGATACCCTAGGCACGTTTGATGTGGTCATCTGCCAGGACGTGCTCGAACACGTGCTGGATCCTTCGACGGTGATTCGGTCGCTTTGCAGCATGTTGCAGCCGGGCGGAGTGGTTTACATCCAGATCCCCAACAAGTACGGAATCGATCAGATGATGAGCGACCACCACTATGGGCTTACGGGACTGACCGTGCTCTCCCGCCCGCAGGCCATCGAATACTGGCAATTGGCAACCGGAGAGCCGGCGGAACATTACACCGTCGGCTATGAGCGCGGCGAGAAATTCTACATGAGCGCTTTCGCGCGCGCCGGCGTGAAACTGAGTTCCGTCGAACGCTTCAGCAGCGTGGATCACGTCCTCTGGCATGCCCCGCGCGTTTCCGAGATGTGCAAAAGATTGGAGCAGGAGATTTATCCCGGACTTCGGCCTGCCCTGCAAAAGCGCATCCGCCACCGCATGACGAAAGTTGCCCAACTCTACGCGCACGCCAGCCAGCAAATTATCCGGCTGGAAAACCAGCCGGAGCTTTTTGCCGAAGCGTGCGACTCCGTGGTGCGCCGCTTGTGCGTGGGATTGTGGCGCTTCCTCGGAATCAAGACGGCCGGGTCCTGAACATGAATCCCGCGGAAAAGCACTTGCGCGGAATCGCCCTGTCCCAGCAGGGAAAGCTTGAGGAAGCCTGCAAGCTCCTGGCGGAGGCGCTCGGCGAGGAGGAATCCAGCGAACGCTGGTGCGACTGGGGCGCCGTGCAATACGCGTTGGGGGCGCACGACGACGCGGAGACGGCATTCCAATTGGCGCTGGAGATGGAGCCCGCCAATACGCAGGCGGCGTTGAATCTTGGGGCGTTGCTATTCGCTTCTTCACGCTTTCGCGAGAGCATCACCGTACTCGAGCCGGTGCTTTCCCAGTGCAATCCGCAGGAAAGAGCCGCCGCTGAACAGATGCTCAGGGAGTCGCGCGCAAAAGCTCCTTCGTACTTGGGGAAAGAGGAAGAGATCGAGCAGTATCTGCGAAGTTTTGTTTCCGATGATCCGAACGGGCAATCCTATTTTCAGACCCATCTCCAGCGCTACCTGGACACGCTTCTCCTGCTCCCGCAGGGAACGAGCGGCCAGCGCATCCTGGAGCTCGGTGCGGCTTTTCATCACGTGACGTCGGCCCTGGTTAATCGTCTGGGTTACGGCGAAGTGCGTTGCACCGATATTTGGAAGGGCGAGCCGCGGGAAACTCGCTGCGTGCGCTCCAACACCGGCAGCGAAGAGTTTTCCGTCGTCGTAGACAATTTTGACGTGCAGTCCCGGCCGTGGCCGTATGAAGACGCGTCCTTTGACGGTGTGCTCTGCTGCGAGATGCTCGAGCATCTTTTTGCCGACCCCGTGGGATTGTTCAGCGAGATCAACCGCGTCCTGAAACAGGATGGATTTCTTCTGCTGACGACTCCGAACCTGGCCTGCGGGCATGCCGTCGAGTCCTTGCTCAAGGGCGAGAGCCCCTACGTCTACGGAAAGTTCGAGAAGGAAGGAAGGGCCACGGACCGCCACAACCGGGAATATACGCCGGAGGAGGTGGAACGGCTGGCGCGAGCGGCGGGATTTGAAATCATCGTATTCCGCACACGGGACAGTTGGTGGCCGAGACGCAGGGAGGTGCTGCGTACACTGGCTGCGCAGGGACATCCGATCGGCCGGCGTGGCGACAATACCTTCTTGCTCGCCAGAAAAAAGACTGGCGTGCTAGATCGTTACCCCGAGGAATTTTATCTCTCGCTCGGGACACAGGGGGAACGCCGAAGCAAGCAGGACGGAGACTTCGAGGCGAAGCAGGAGCTGGGCCCCGCGCTCGTCAAGCCGCGAACGATCCTAGTGATCCACGAACTCTTGCCCCATTTCGACTGCAGCGGTTCTGACCTGCGCTTAATGGATGTGCTGCGCGAACTCCGCGTGCAAGGGCATGCCATCACGTTCCTGGCGCGCGACGGGAAGGACGCGGCGCAGTACATTCCGCCGCTCCAAGAGTTGAACATCAAAGTGATTCCCGGGGACCCCGCCCGCTTCCACCACGCCGGCGTCGAAGAGCGAACGAGCTGGGAGTTCCGTGACGTGCTCGCCAAGGGGAAGTTCGACATCGCGATTCTGTGCCATTGGTTTTGGGGCGGAATTTCCATCCCCGAACAATATCTTGAGGAAATCCGCGAATTTTCCCCGTCTACCCGCATTGCGATCCTGACCGACGACCGCCACGGCGAGCGGGAGAGACGCTTGGCGGGATTGAGCAAATTGTTGTCGGATTTCGAACGGGGCAACGATTTCGAGCAGCGGGAAGCAGAGGTTTATCGCCGCGCTGATCTGGTTTTGTACATCACGGAAGCCGATCGGAAGCGTTTTCTGGAGCTTGTTCCAGGCCTCGCAACCGAATACCTTCCAATGATTGCGCAGCAAGCCGCGCCGGGGCCCGGATTCCAGGAACGCAAAGGCGTCCTATTTCTGGGGAACTTTGAGAATCCGGCGAATAATGACGCGCTGGAATGGTTCCTCAGCAAAGTCTGGCCGCTCGCGCGCAAGAGCGAACCCCGGCTGAAACTGTATGTCGCCGGCCACGCGGCGCCACGCGGCGTGGAAACAAAATACCCGGGCGTTGTTTGTCTCGGCAAGGTGGCGGAACTCGGACCGCTCTTTGCCGCGCACCGCGTTTTCGCCGCTCCCATTCGGTTCGGCACGGGTATCAATACGAAAAATGTGATGGCGCTCGCGCATGGCCTGCCGGTCGTCACCACGAGCATCGGCGCCGAAGGCATGCAGCTCGCCCATGGCTCCCACGGCCTGGTGGCGGATTCTTCAAAGGAATTCGCCGCCGCCATCTTGAGGCTCAATCGCGAAGAAACGCTCTGGACTTCCCTTTCCACGAGTGGCCGGGAATTCATTCAATCGGCATTCTCGCCCGAAAGGTTGCGGTCGCAGATCCGGACAATTGTCTCTCGCGCCGTGGCGCTTTCACCGCGGCCCGTGGAGGATCGCCACACTTGGTCGTACCGCGCCGTCGAGGAAACGCATCCGGAAGTTCTCACGCAGCGTCCCCCGAATTACCGGTACATGCTTCGCACCCTCGCCTACTGGCAGATGGGCCGGCGCCACCTCGCAGCAGGTCGTCCTGCCGCCGCCCTCGAACAGTTCCGGCATATTTTCACAACCGTCCGAGGCCCCTTGCTCGCCACCATTTTTCATTCGACGCTTTTGAACGACATGGCGCGCTGCTATCGCGAACTGGGGGATACCAGCTCCGCCGCGCGCTGCGAGAAGGAGCTTCGACAACCGGCCATTCCGTGGAAAACACCTGTTCCGCCGGAATCGCGCGGCACCGGTAAGAAACTACCTGAGAAGAAGCCACCGGAAATTTCCATCGTGATTCCCACTTACAACCGCGGGGAAACACTTCGGCTTTGCTTATCCGCGCTGGCGTTTCAGTCGCTTCCCGCGGATCGATGGGAAGTGGTTGTCGTGGACGACGGCTCAACCGGCGAGACCGAAGCAGTTTGCCGCGACATCCTTCTTCCCTACTCTTCTCTTCGCTATTTCCGGCAGGAAAACCAGGGCGCGGGCGCGGCGCGGCAAAAAGGCGTTGAGATGGCCCGCGGCGAATTTGTCCTGCTGATCAACGATGACACCATCCCGGGCTCAAATCTGCTCGTCGAGCACTTAAGCGTGCACCGGCGGAACCCTCATGAAAAGTGGGCCGTGCTCGGGGAATTCAGTCCCTCCCAAGAATCCATCCATCGAGCGCTTTCCCTTTGGGTGAACACGTCTCCCTTTTTCTTTCCCCAGCAAAATCTGAAGCCGGGAGAACTTTGCGATCAAGCGTACTTCATCACGTGCAATCTCAGCATCCGGCGTGACGCCGTTCTCGAAGCCGGATCCTTCGACCCACAATTCCGCGTCGCGGAAGACACCGATCTCGGAACACGCCTGGTGCAAAGAGGGTTTAAAGTGAAGTTCCATCCGGAAGCGGGTGCCGTCCACGAACATGGCCACTTCACCCTCTCGGACTTGCTCCGTCGCGCGCACAATTATGGCGTCGCCGATTGGAGACTATTCGAAAAACATCCGCAACTGCTGGGTGACGGTTCGGGGCCCTTTGGCCGTCTCCATAAGACGGATTTCCTGAGGATTGAGGCCTATTTAAATGAGAAGCGCTCGGCCGTCGAGGCTGCGCTGGCGGCACTCGAGGCGCTCGAAGATGTTGACATGATTCCGCTGTGCCAGAAAGACGCGCAAGGGAACACCGTAGCGGAAGGGATCATCGCCCAGCTCGCGCAGGTCGTGCCGTTGGTTTACTGGTACCACCTCTTTGACAGTTTTCTCCGAGTCTGGAAGGAAGTTCGGCAACGAGACGCAACCGCTGCACTCCCCGAAGAGATGGCGGCACAAACGCGATGAATCGCCTCACCCTTTCCATGATCGTGCGCGATGCGGAAAAGTGGCTGCCCGCCTGCTTGGAAAGCGTGCGCGGGGTTGTCGACCCTATCGCCATCGCGGACACCGGTTCCACAGACAAGACCGTCGAAATTGCCCGCGGCTTTGGGGCGGCGGTCATCTCGATTCCGTGGACCAATGATTTCGCGGAAGCGCGCAACCGCGCGCTCGCCGCCGTGAATAGCGATTGGATCCTTTCGCTCGACGCGGACGAACAGCTCGATTCCGCCGCCGGACAAAAGATTCCTGGTCTCCTCGAAGACGCCTCCTGCGCCGGCTACCAGGTCACGATTCGAAACTACTTGTTGAGCCTGGACGATCGCATCTGGGATCGCCCCGCAAAACGAAACGATTCCCTGCTCGAAGCGGCGAGGCCGTACCCCGCCTACGTCGAACATGAAAATGTGCGGTTATTCCGCCGCCATCCGGATATTTATTTTGTCGGCCGCGTCCACGAAAGCGTGGGCCCCCGCATCCTCGCAACGGGACGAACGCTGGCGCAAGCAAACTTTTTCGTCCACCATTTTGGACTCGCGGCGGACCAGGAAACCCGCGAGCGCAAAAACCGCCTCTACCGCGAACTGGGGCGCCAGAAAATTCAGGAGTTGCCGCGAGACGCTCAGGCGCATCTCGAATTGGGTCTGGTCGAACTCGACAACTTTGGAAACCTGCAGGAAGCGCAAGTGCTGTTCGAACGCGCCTGCCAGCTCAATCCCCGATTCGGTCTGGCCTGGTTTTTCCATGGCCTGGCGCTTTCGAAACTCGATCGTCCCCTGGAAGCGATTTATTGTCTTCAGAAAGCGGAGCGCGTGGGGCTTCGAACTGCACTTGTCTCGGAAACCCGCGGTGATGCCCATTATAATCTGGGCCATTTCCAACAAGCTTCCGAGTGCTACACACTCGCAATGAAACAGGAAGCGGGAAATCCCGGCCTGCTCAGCAAGTCCGGCCTGGCCATCCTGCGCTCCGGAAAAGCGGAGATCGGGCTACAGCAGTTACACGAAGCGATTCGAACAAGGCCTGCGGCGGCGGAGTTGCACGACCGTTTGATTCTGGGATGCGTGGCCCTCCATCGCATCGAAGAGGCCGCTGGAGCGGCGCAGGTAAAACTGGATTCACTGGAGCGGCCGCAATCCGGCGATTTTCTCCGTGCGGCAAGTTTATGGGCAAACGTTAAGAATTGGCCACGCGCAGCCGCTGCGCTGCAGACCGGTCTGGTTACCTATCCGGATAGTGAGAAGCTGCAGCGCGCACTAGCTGAAGTAGAACACCATGGAGGTATACCCAAATTGGCAAGTAGTTCAAAATAAATGATTTAAGTAAGAGGGTTAAAGCCTTTTCCTCATCCGCCGATAAACAGGGTGAGTACGTTGGCTGCTCCGCAGAGAATACGAGCCAGATGGGCCTTGAGAGTTCAAGTCTCCCGCACCACAGGCTCCCGGACGCCAAACAGAAGTTTAGAAAAAGGAAAAGGAGCCTCAAACCATGTCACTCAGCATTCTCAATAACATCCCATCATTGGTGGCGCAGAACCAGTTGTCGATCACCAACCAGAACCTGCAGAAGACGCTGTTCCGTCTCTCTTCCGGTTCACGAATCAATACCGGTGCGGACGACGCAGCCGGCCTCGCAATCGCTGACGGTCTGCGGGCAAATGAAACCGCCCTCACACAGTCGGCGCACAACGCCTCCGACGGCGTCGGCGCACTGCAAGTGGCCGATGGCGCGCTCGCTCAGGTGACCACGCTTCTGAACCGCTCGGTTACCCTGGCGACGGAGGCCTCGACCGGCACGGTGAGCAGCTCACAGCGCACCGCGCTGGATGCGGAGTTCACACAGATCAAGGCGGAAATCGACCGAATCGGCAGCAGCACCACGTTCAACGGCACTTCCGTCTTCACGGCCTCGACAACGTCCATTTTCTTGTCCGACTCTTCGGCGGCCTCCAACAGCACGATCGGCGTCACCGTTGGGACTTTGCTCTCTACCGCGTTGTCCGATGGCGCCGGTGGCACCGTCAGCGTCAACGCCGACACCCTGACCGGAGCGACCGGTGCGGCTGCAACGACGGCTCTTGGCCACATCAACTCGGCCATCGCGGGCATTGCTTCCGTTCGCGGCACGATTGGCGCAGGCATCAACCGCTTGCAGTCGGCCGTCACTGTTATCAACAACCAAGTCCAGAACCTGACCAGTGCCGAAGACGGCATCCGCGCCGCGGACATCCCGGCCGAAGTCGCGAACCTGTCACGATTCACGATCCTGAACCAGGCCGGTATCTCGGCCCTGGCCCAGGCGAACTCCGCGCAGCAGAGCGTGCTCACTCTGCTTCGTTAAGGAAAACGAGCGAAACACGCGGTGGGCGGGGATCTCTGAGCCCCGCCTCAACCGCCTTACAGGGAAGCGAAAATGACCATGCACTTCGATCCCGCCGCCATCGACACTGCGGCCAACACACAACCTGCGTCCGCACCGAACGTCGCTATTCGTTCCAATGCCCGTCGCTTCGTGACACCCGTCGCGAAGGAAACATCCAGAGAGTCACCCGCAGTTGCGCCTACGATCGGAACGCAGGAAGCAAACATCACATTTCGCCGCGACCCCAATGGAAGGGTCTACTACGTTGTCACCGACGCGCAGTCTTAAAAGAGATACAGGAATTGCCTCCGCAAGCTGTCAGGCACGGCGGCGAACGAATCGAAGAGTATTTGAAGCAGCAGAAGGCCAACGTGACTCAGCACGTAAACGTTAAAGGCTAAGGAGCTATCCGGATGACCACCTCAGTATCAGGCGCCGCTTCATCCAACACCAGCACCGGCCTCGGACAGGGGATTGACGTTCAGCAATTCGTCCAATTGGCTCTGGCGGGCGACCAGGCGAACATCACCAATTTCCAGACCACCCAGAGCATCCTTTCCGCTCAGAGTTCCGCGCTCGCAAAAATCACCTCGGACCTCACGGCTCTCCAATCCGCGGCATTTTCACTCAATGACCCACTGGGCTCGCTGAACTCGCAAACGGCGACATCTTCCAATTCAGGTGTTCTCTCCGCCACCGCGGCATCCACTGCTGTCGCGGGCGCTCACACGATCACCGTCACCTCGCTCGCGACTACCTCGTCTTACTACACCGATGCACTCCCGGACAGCAGCACTCCCCTGGGCACGGGAAGTTTTCAGTTCCAGGTGGGCAGCAATACAGCCGTTACCGTTACCGCGCTGAGCGGGGGAGACTACCAGTTCCAGGTCGGCAGCAACCCGCCCGTGACGGTGAATTCCGCGGACAACACTCTCAGCGGACTGGCCTCGGCGATCAATAGCCAGGCCATGGGTGTCAGCGCCAGCGTGATCAACGATGCGAATGGCGCGCGCCTGGCTCTGGTGAGCCAAACGACCGGCGCGCCCGGCGACCTCGTGGTTAGCGGAAACACCACCAGCCTGATATTCAACAAAGCCGTAGTGGGCTCAAATGCTTCTCTCACCGTGGACAGCGTGCCCATCAGCAGCACCACCAACACCGTGGCCAACGTGATCAACGGCGTGACGCTGAATCTCAGCTCGCCGGCTCCGAGTACACCTGTTACGCTGACCGTCGCTCCGGACACGTCCAAAGCCGCGGACGCAGTGAATCAGTTTGTCTCCGCGTACAACACCGCCATCAATGACATCAACGCACAGTTCGCTGTAAGTTCCAGCGGCACGGGCGGCGGTCCGCTCGAGGCGGACGGCTCGCTGCGCGAGGTCCAGTCGGCGCTTCTCGCGGCAGTCACCCATGCTGTCGGGGGAAACGGCGGGATCGTCAATCTGGCCAGCCTCGGCGTCAATCTGAATAACGATGGGACACTGAGCGTTGACTCGGGAACGCTTTCCTCCGTTCTCGCCGGAAACTCTTCGAACGTCCAGAACTTCCTGCAATCGGCGTCCAACGGATTTTCGAGCAACCTCTACTCCGTTCTCTCAAATTTGATCGATCCCACCAGCGGCGCGCTGGGGCTGGACGCCAAAGGCTTCGCCCAATCCTCGCAAGATGTGACGAACCGCATCACCAGCTTGCAAGCCGCGCTCGCCATCAAGCAACAGAGCCTTACGCTGATTTACAGCCAAGTGAACACCACGCTTCAAGAACTTCCGTTGCTGCAGGCCCAGCTCAGCAGGCAGCTCGGGACCGCATGATGAACAATCAACCCGCATCCGCCTACCAGCAGGACTCCGCTCGCGGCGCTTCCCCCGTCGGCCGGATCGTTTGCCTGTATGACACCATCCTTCGCGACTTCCGCCGCGCTCAAGTTGCTTTCGAAGCAGGAAACATCGAGACCCGCGTCTTCGAGCTCAATCACGCCCTGACCGTTATTGCCCATCTCCAAAGCGCCCTTGATCGCCAGCGCGGAGGCGAAGCCGCAGAACGCTTCGACCGCTTCTATGAAGTCACCCGCGCCATGATCCTAGGAGCAAATATTCGTCCCGCCGCCGAATCGTTCCGAAATCTCGTCAATCTGTACAGTTCGCTGCGCCAGGCGTGGCAAGAAGTGGAACAAAAATCTACCGCCGGTTCGCAGGAATCGCCGGCCCCAGCGACGCCGACCGCGGCTTACACTCCGACCGTGCCACGCATGGCAAACTCACCGGACAACGCCATGGACGCGCCTCGCGGGAAATGGAGCGCGTAGTGGATTCGGCACTCTGCGGCAAGATCGGGGATATCAACGCGCAGCTCGCCGCGATGTTGGCAGACACCAAGCGCGCACTCGCCGGCGAACGCGAATTCGGCGTCGAGCAGGTCCGTTCACTCTCGGAGCCCATCGCCGCGATGGCGCTCGTCATGGAGCGCGCCGCCGAACTGCGCAAGCTGCACCCTGAAATCGCAGGCCCGCTTGATTTGTACAAGTCCCAGCTCAGCGAATTACAAACTACTCTCGAGCAGGTGCGCATGATGTTGCTTGCTCGCCGCTCGCAAATAGATGCCGGGCGCGCGCAGCTGGAAGCCGTGTCGCAGTGGGCCAACGCTCTCGGTCATACGCGCTGAACTGAACACGCGCTGGCCGCACCGTCTTTCGAAGTCAAGGGAACTTGTGCTCTTTCACTGATCACCAATCACTGCTCACTTCTTCTATGAACAGCCGCCTTCTCGTCTTCAATTGCCACGAAGCCTGGGTCTATCAGCTCCGGCTCCTGGGCCTCCCACTGGACATCATCGTCAACCTCTCAGGCCGCCACACCCGCGCCTGGGACGAGGCCATGCGCCCCATCCCGCCGAACGCGCGTCTCGTCACGCTGCAGGACGTCCTTGCCGCTCGTGAAACCTACGATTGCATCATCGCTCACAATCTTAGCGATCTCCTCGACATCAAATCGCTCCCCGGCCCTCGAATTCTCATCATTCATATCACCCTCGAGAGTTTGATCCTCGAGCAGCACGCCCGGACCGGCCCCGTGGAATTTCGCAGCGCCGTATCTCAATACGTGCGCCAAACCCGCACGCATGTCGTGGCCGTATCCCAATTCAAGGGGCGCTCTTGGGGTTTCCCCGATGATGTTGTGCTCTTGTCCGCGGACGCTGCGGACTACCCTGCCTGGCAAGGCGATCTTACCCGCGGCTTGCGCGTCTGCAACTTTGTTCTCCGCCGCCCTCGCTATCTCTTGTGGGATTTTCACCAGCGCGCCTTTGCTGGTCTTCCCGTCACTCTCGTCGGCCACAATCCGGAAATCCCCGGCGTGGCTCCTTCGCGCGGCTGGGCCGATCTCAAGGAAACGCTCTCGCATCACCGCTTCTTCATTCACACCGCCGACCCGCATCTCGAAGACGGCTACAACATGGCCACTCTCGAAGCCATGGCCGCCGGCCTCCCCGTTCTCGGCAATCGTCATCCCACCTCGCCAATCACCCACGGAGTTGACGGATTTCTCTCGGACGATCCCGTGGAACTGAATCGATTCGCTCGACTCCTGCTTGAAAACCACGCGCTCGCCGCCGAAATGGGTCGCGCCGCCCAGCGCACCGTCTCCGAGCGCTTCTCCGCCGAATCCTTCCGCAGCGGCATGACGCGCTCTATCGCCAGAGCACAAACCACCTGGAAAGATGCAGTTGCCTGCGCCGCCCTGCCTCCCGGCACGCTCCAGGACCGGGCTTACTGCCCCAAATCGAGGTCGTGAGCTGCTCGCTTCTGCCGCCCTGCACCGGAACAATCTAACCAGTGGCACGGACCCGCGTCATCATCATTCAACGCCCTTCAGCTGTCTTTGTTTTCATTCCCTAAAGCACTCTTTGTCGTAAACACGTGGGGGTAAAGTGATGACCGGAAAGCTCACTTCGAGACCATACCGACGAGGAAGATTTCCAATTCGACCGTGGGCACAACAGCTATGTGAGTTACTTGAGGAAGTCCAGCAACGTTGGCAGGCTCAGTATGCGCCCGGTGGCGCTGAGCGTGGCTTGGTTCGCCGTCTGAGCTTGCACGAGGTCGGAAGCGGCTTTAGCGGGGTCCACGCCAACCAGCGCATTTTCCTGCGTGCTCAGATTGACTTTGTCCTGGTTCAGGAAGTTCTCGCTGAGGTTTACTTGATTCAGGGCGTTGCCATAGAACACGCGCTGCGTGCTGATTTGGCTGAGCGCGGTCCCCAACTGCGACACCGCCGCACCGATGCCGTTGCCGGAGAGCAGCGCGCTGTTCAGATTTTGCAGTGCGCCAAACGCGTTGCCGGCCCCATTCAGGAAGAGCTGGCTGCCCGGCACGTTGGTATTGATGGAGTTGCCGTTGGAGAGTTGCACGGAAGTCACGCCGGTGTTGCCGTTGTAGGTGACCGCGTTGGTCGTGGTGTCCAGCGTGAACGGCTGCGTCGTCACCGCCGTGCCCGCAAAAAGGAACGTACCCTGGTAGGCGGTGTTCGCCAGGCCCACCAGCTGCGATAGCAGGCCCTGCACTTCCCCGGCGATGGCTTGCCGGTCCGCCGCGCTGAGCGTACCGTTCGCGCCTTCCGTGCCAATCGAGATCGCTCGCGTGAGCACCTGCACAACATTGCTCAGCGTCGAGTCGGCCACCTGAAATTTGGTATTCAATGAGTTGATGTTCTGCAGAAATTGGCCGTCCTGTCCGGCCTGATCGTGATTGCCGACCAGCGTGGCGGCCGCCGAGGGATTATCGGAAAGCTGGTTGACGCTGCGCCCCGTGGCCAATTGCTGCGTGGCAGTGCTCGCGTTCTGCTTGCTCTGCGCAAGGGAAAGAAGCAGGTCGGGCAGGATATTCGGATTGATTCGTATGCTCATGAGTTATTGCACCATGTTGATGGTTGTCTGCAGGAGCGTATCGATCATGGAAGCAATCCGCGCCGAGGCTTGGTACGCGTTCTGGTAACGGATGAGATTGGCGGCCTCTTCGTTGATGTCCACACCGGAAACGCCACCTTGCAGATTCTGGATCTGTTGCAGGACCAGGCTGCCGGATTGCTGGTTGGTTTGCGCCGTGGATAAGTCGTTGCCAATCTTGAAAACCAAGCCGGAGTAATAGTTCAGCGGTGTCTTGCCGGCAACAATGGTCTGATTCTGCAGCGCGAGAAGCGCGTTCGCGTTGGCATTGTCACCCGGGCTTCCCGGTGCGGGACCGCCGCTCGCGGCAATCTTCGTTGGATCGGTGATGGCAATGGTGAGCGAAGAAGCCGCGCCTACTCCGCCGGCGGGCGGAGGGTTGAAGAGATTTCCGCCTGCGGCGCCGTTCAAATCAAAGCCGGCCTGATGCTGCGTGTTGACGGAGTTGGCAAGGTTGGACGCCAGCGCATCGAGCGAAGACTGCAGCGAAGAAATTTCCTGGTCGCGTATCTGCAGTTGGCCGGCGAGCTGGCCCGCGGCGATTTTCGCGGTGACGTCGGTGCCCTGCGAAAAGATGTGCTGCAACCCGGTCACCGGGTCGGGCTGCGTGGTCAATTGAAAACCCTGCCCGCCAACAACCAGCGGCACCCCGGAATTGGTAGTGAGTGTGAGACTTCCTTTGCCCGCATCAATTTGTGAGACGTCCACCAGATTCGAGAGTTGGGTAATGAGCTGCTGCCGTTGATCGATGAAAGGCCCGGGATTCTGGCCGACCGCGGTGGCGCTGGCCACCTGAGCGTTGACCAATGCGATTTGCGAAGTCAGCGCGTTGATCTGATTGACGGACTGCGTGACGGACAAATCGACGTTGCGTTGCAGGGTGCTCAGATTGTTGGAGGTTTGATTGAAGGCACGCGTCAGATTCTGGGCGGCAGTGATTACGCTCTGGCGTACGTTAAGGTCGCTCGGATTGGTGGAAAGCTGAGAGAGACTGTTGAAGAAAGCCGTCAGCGGCGCCTGCAGACCCGTTCCCGCGGTTTCATTAAAGAGCCCCTGGATTTGCTGGCCGCTGCTGATGAACGCTCCGAGTTGGCCCTGCTGCTGCGTTTCCTGGTTGACGCGGAGATCGAGAATGGAGTCGCGAAGGCTGGTCACGTCGGCGAGTTTTACGCCGGTTCCGAGCGTGACGCTGCCGAATTGAACGGGCGGCGTTTCGACGAGGTCGGCGCGCTGGCGCGAGTAGCCGGGCGTGTTGACGTTGGCGATGTTGTTGCTCGTCGTCTCGATCGCGCCCTGCTCGACGAGCAGCGCTTGCAGTGCGATGTTGAGGCTGCCGGAGAGGCTGCCCATGCTTACAGCCTTTCTCCCGCGGTTACGCGAACCGCTGAGGGGTCGGAATACGTCATGGCAAATGAGTGATACGAATTCAAAAGCGCGCCGACGGTGCGACGCGACCGGCGCAGCAGAATCTGATGCGCGTCGTTGAGTTGCTTCACGGTGGATTGAACCTTGCTCAAGCGGCCGGCCGTCTCGCGCAAGCGGCGCGTGTCTGGATCCGGCGCGGTGCGTGAATCCTGATTGTGCGCCGTGGCAAGATGGGCCGCGCACTGCCGCTGCACTCGATCAATTTGTCCGTCGAGCGCGCCGATATCCGTGCACAGGCGTTCTTGCTCGGCGATGCGGGACTCCAGGCTGTCCAGATCGAAGGAAACCAGTCCGGTGCTCGCAGCGGACAATGACTCCGCGAGAGAACTCAGCAGAGCGATGCGCTGTTCAAGAAGTTCCAGGTAGCGTTGGGTTTCGGCAGTCACGTTTTAGGCCCGTTCATCGAGCTCGTGTTTTTCTTCATTCTCCGCTTCCACCAAGGGTGGAGGAGGAACGCTGGCCCGCGCCGCCTGCGATTTTTCCGGCTTCTTCGGGCGCTCCGGATCGCGATCTTTTTCTTCTCCCGGTGAGAGCGGTAGAATGCGCGATGGACTCAGATTTTCCATCGAGGAGTTACTCAGCGTTACGCCTTCGTGTTGACCCTGATGTGATCCTTAATGATGGCGTCAGCCACTTTCTTGCTGTCCGGGTTGTACTGACCACTTTGCACGCGCTGTTGAAGAGCTTGGACGCGCTCGGTGCGCACTTCCGGCACTTTGTTCAGGCTGGCGGCGAGAGTCTGCACTTCTCCGTGCGCGCTGGAGAGCTTGACGGTATCTTCGCCGGCAGCGGACGAAACTCCGGAGGTATTCGCCACACCTTGGGACTGAGTCCCGCCCTTGCCGGTGTTCTTTACGCGTTCCGGCTGGGCATCGCTGGGAAGCTGAATTCTTGGGTCGATCTTCATAAACTGACTCCTGGTGTCTTAGGGCCGTCTGCTCGAATCATAGATGCCCTGCGATTTCAATTCCTATCGGCCAAATCTTAGAAAACTTTAATGGCGCACGTTGCTCCAGCGCTTCTCAATAAGAAGTATCGGCAGGGGAAGCCGAAACTTTACCCGAATTCGCGTCCTTCCCTGCCTGGGATTGCAAAAGCATGGGCTCTAAGTGTTTCAGGATCAGCTTGCCAAGTCCCAGGCCCCCGGCCTTCCCGACCGCTCCGGCCATGGCGTCCACGCCCATGTTTTCGAGGGTGTCGTGAGCAGGATCGGTGGAATCGTCGTCGTCGGAGGAGGCAAAAGTGGATTTCATGGACTTCCAGAGGTTGGAAAGAAGGAGCGATTCAAATTCGCCGGCGGCTTTGCGTAGTTTTCTGTCAGCAGGTGAGTCCAGTAGCGATGCGTTCGAATTCAATTTCCCGAATTGGGACAGAGACGCGGCGGTATTCCCGGAAGCGTGGGAGACATAGGAATCGAATGGGCCCATCACAACACCTCCAGTTCGGCGTTGAGGGCGCCAGCGGCTTTGATGGATTGCAGAATAGCGACGACGTCACGCGCGGAAGCACCCATAGTTTGCAATCCGCGGATTAACTCCTCGACGGTGGCGCCTTCCTTGAGTTGGAGAACCTGGACGGGTGCTTCCTGGGCCTGGACCTGGGTTTGCGGTACGACCTCGGTTTGTCCGGTCTTAGAAAAGGGCGCGGGTTGAGAGACCTGGAATTCGGTGGTGACTTGAATCGAGAGATTGCCGTGGAGGATGGCGCACGCACTGATGGTGACGTTGCCGCCCATGACGACGGTACCGGTGCGCTCGTTCACGACGACTTTGGCCGAGGGATTGGTGTGCACGGTGAGATCGCCGATGCGCGCCATGAGCGCGGGAACGTCGCCCGCGGCCGTTTTGACATCGGCGATTTCGATGCGACGGCTGTCAACAACGCGCGCGGCCGGTGTACCCAGTTCTTTGTTAATGACAGAGGCGACATCACGTGCGGTGTCAAAGTCATCATCGCGGAGAAGAAGCGAAAGCAAGTTCATTTGCGAAAGATTGAGAGAAGCATCGCGTTCCACGAGCGCGCCGAGCGGAATGCGGCCAACATTGGGATGATTTACGACCTTGGCGTTAGCACTTGTGCCGGCACTGTAGCCGCCGATGACCAGAGGCCCTTGCGCGACGGCGTAGACCTGGCCATCCGGCGCAGCAAGCGGCGTCAGGAGGAGCGTACCGCCGGCGAGACTCTTGGCGTCGCCGATGGAAGAAACCGTGACATCGATCTTGAGACCGGGGCGGGAGAAGGGAGGGAGCGTGGCGGTGACAAAGACAGCGGCGATGTTGCGAACCTGGATGTTGGAAATCTTGTCCTTGATGTTGACGCCCATGCGCTCGAGCATGCTGCCCAGAGTCTGAATGGAGAAGATGGTTTGCTGTTTGTCACCGGTGCCGTTGAGGCCGACGACGAGGCCGTAGCCGAGGAGCATGTTGTCGCGGATGCCTTCAACGGAAGTCACGTCTTTGATGCGCGCCATGTGCGGCGCGAGAGGGGGAGGAGGCGCGGGCTGATCGGAGGCCTGCACAAGCAGAGGCATGGCAAAAACGAGGTATACCGAAATCGCGGCGCGCAGGAGAGTGCGGATGGGTGAGAGCATGGTGGTCCTTTCAGAAGTTAAAAAGCCGCAATAAGGTGCGAACGACGATATTCGGCTGGCGCGAGGCTTCGGCGACGGCGCCCTTCCCTTTAATTTCCACTTCGAGACTGGCGATGGAGTTGGAAGAGATGGAATTGTCGGAAGCGAGTTCGCCCGGTCGAACCAGGCCACGGAGAATAACGGTCTGCCGGTCGTTGCCGACGGTGATGTCGCGGGCGGCCTGGACAACCAGCACGCCGTTGGGGAGAACTTCAAGAACCTGGGCCGCGAGATTCATGGAAACATTTGAGCTCATGCTGGACTGGCCTTTGCCGTCGAGGCTATGGCTGGAGGCTCCATTGAGCAAGTTCTGCAGGGTGTTGTTGGCGCTGAGTTTGCCGAGCAAACTCGTGACACTGGACTGCGCGGCGAATTGACGCTGCTGTTTGTTCTCGCCGTTAGTCGCCGCGGAGAAATTGTCGACGAGATGGATGATGACGAGATCGCCCGCATTGCGCGCCTTGTAGTCCGTGGCCAGGGCCGAGAGTGGGCCCGTGGCTACCCACAAGCTGCCGGGCGATCCTGGTGCGGGAAGATTCATGGCGCGGGCGCGCTTGAGGTACTCGTCCAGGTAGTTCGAGGTGGAAACAGATTTCGACTTCTTAAATCGCGGGATGGCCTGAGACGCGAGGGGCAGAACAGCCGTGAACACGAGAAGCATCGCGATTTTGGATGGGAAACGAAGGAACATTGAGGAGCTCCTAAAAACCGGCATCGAGATCACCGCCTTCGACAACGCGGGCCTGGAGAGTCTTACCGCTGCCGGGCAAACGCACACGAATGATTTCACCGAGGCGGCCCCGCTGGAGCGGCTTCACTTCGAGAAGGATATTGGAATTTGACGAATGGAGATGGAGACGGGCGGTGCGGCCCGCTTCGACGAGAACCGGCGAAACAACCGGCAGGGTTGGAGACGAAGCGATGAATCCCGCACTGAACGCTTGAATCGAAGAGGACGGAATTGCGGCCGGCCGGAACGGGAGGCGCGCGGTGATGTAAAACGGATGGACGCCGGGCGCGGACTTTGACCAAAGACGAAAGCGAGCGCGGCCTATAAATTCATCGAAGGCAATCTCCGTTACCTCAAGCTGGGAGGCTCGGTCCGGCAGCGGGACAGCATTCAGAGAAATATCCTCAAGCTGAAAGTCCGGTAAAGCGGAGCCTTTGCTTTTTGCCAAGGCCTTTTGAATCGCGGCAAAAGCTTCCCCGCGAGTAACCAAGTGAGCAGCTCGTTGTACGGTCATGATGTCCGGTATCTCGAATGCGGACTCCGGGAGTCCATTGGCCATGACAGCAGCGAGAACAGCGGAGCGAGAGAGACGGCGCGATGTGCCATTTTGCGGCGCGGTACCGAGTGAAATCTTCTCCGCAACTTCACGAATGAAACGCGGCGCGTCCTTCGGCAATAGATCGGCAAGGACGATGGCATCGCCGCGGACTTCAGCGCTATCGAGGAGCGCGATCCGCAAACTTCCGGCGTGAGCGCCGAGGACGAGGAAAATGCCGCCGAGGAGAAGCAAGAGTAGAAGTGAAATGTAAGTGCGCCGCATGAACGCCTCCATCAAGCCGTAAGTGCGTTGATGGTCTGGAACATCTGATCGGCGGCATGGACAACGCGTGAATTCGCTTCGTAGGAGCGCTGCGCCAGGATCATCTGAATGAATTCGCCGACGACATCGACGTTCGAGTTTTCGAGCGCGCCTTGTTGAATGGTGCCGAGACCTTCGGAACCGCCAGGAGTTCCGACGATAGGATTGCCCGAAGCCGTCGTCTCCAGATAGAGATTGCTGCCGACGCTGTTCAAGCCGCCGGGATTGGCGAACGTGGCGAGCTGGATGGTGCCAACCTGCTGGGCCTGTGTCTGGCCCGGGAGCTGGACGCTGACGGTTCCATCAGTGCCGATGGTGATGTTCGTGGCACTAGGCGGAATCGTGATGGCGGGCTGAAGCTGGTTGCCATCGGAAGTGACGATGATTCCGGTGGAATCGAGATGAAAAGCGCCGGCGCGAGTGTAGGCGGTTTCGCCGGTGGGCAACTGCACCTGGAAAAATCCCTGGCCCTGAATGGTGAGATCGAGCGGATTACCGGTGGTATTGAAGTCGCCCTGCGCCTGAATGATTTCGGAAGCAGCGGGGCGCGCGCCGAGTCCGATCTGCAAACCGGTTGGAAAAGTGGTCTGCTGGGTCGAAGCAGCTCCGGGCATGACCAAGTTCTGATAAATCAAGTCCTGAAACTGGAGACGGCGACGGCGAAAACCGGCGGTGCTGGCGTTCGCAAGGTTGTTGGCAACATTTTCGAGATTCAACTGCTGGGTCTGCATGCCGCTCGCTGCGGTGTAAAGGGCGCGATACATGAGGGTGTTTGCTCCTTTGAAAAGCTAGACTTGCGGGATCTGCACGGCTGCGGTGCGATTAAATTCATTGTGAAAGATGAACATGGCTTTTTCCATAAGCTGCGCGGTGCGTTGAAGTTCGATGAGGGCCACGGCGCTGCGAATCGGATCGCTGTTGGATGATTCGAGATTGCCCTGGCGGACGTTTACGTCCGCCGCGGACTTGACGGTTCCTTGCGGCGCAAGGAAGTAGGTGCTGCCTTCCGGAACTAGCTGCGTATTTGGCGCGAAATCCGCGACTTTGAGTTTCGAGACGAGCGTGCCATCCACGGAGATCGTGCCATCAGGGCTGATGGAGAGCTGGCCCGAGGGAATCTGAATGGGCCCCTGATTTCCCTGGACGAGATCACCTTGTGCGCTGACGAGCTGACGCTGCGCATTGAGACTGAAATTACCGGCGCGGGTGTAACGAAGACCGTTCTTGGTTTGTACCGTGAAGAAGCCGGTTCCTTCCAGCGCGACATCGGTGTCGTTTCCGGTGGGCTCGAGGGAACTGGGAGAAAGGTCAAGGCGCGCGCCGCCGAGTACGCCGTAGTGATTCACGGCATCGTTGATGGGCGTCGAGAGCGAGGGCTGGAGCCAGGCAGCGAAGGAACGATAGAATTCATGCTGGGCCTTAAAACCAACTGTGTTGGCGTTGGCAAGATTGTTGGCGACGAGTTCAAGGGCATCCATGCGCGCAGCGAAGCCGGCGAAAGCAGAATAGAAGCCGCTGTTCATCGCGTCACCTCCATGAAGGACAGGTGCACGCGCAGGACCATCTAAGCGATTTGTAAGATTCGGGAACTGATTGAAAAGACGGACGCTCCGATGCGAGAGGAGCTTGCGTGCAGAGGGCGCTCAGCGGATCCGGCCAATTTTGCCGGGTCAACCGCGCGAGGAGGAATATCCTGCCGGGCAGAGAGCGAGCAGACTGTCGCGAGAATTGACGAAACTAGAACAAACCGCGATTTCGAAGTGCCGAAAAACGGCAGGAAATCCATCTCTTCGCATGGTTCTCGACTAAGAGAGGACCGCATAGCTGGCCAGCCTCTCGAAAACTTCGATTGCAGAGCGTTCGGGGGTGCTTTTTCAGGAAGGCTCGGAACGGACGTGCGTATTCGCCGCCTGGCTCAATGTGCTGCTCACTTGACACCTCCGAGAAGCGGGGCGGGGCGGGGCGGGGCGATCCGTTCCTTGACCTGCTGTGGCGTGAAGGGCTTCCGAAGGTAGCCCTTGGCCCCGGCGGAGAGAGCCTCGACAACGCGGACTTCGCAACCTTCGGTGCTGATCATCACTACGGGAACACCTTTGGCAGATTCGACGCCAGCGAGACTTTTCAAGAACTCAAGACCGTCGACAGCGGGCATATTGATGTCACACACGATGAGATCGAACGATCCTTTCTGGACGGCGACAAGGGCTTCGCCGCCGTCAGCGACTCGAGAACTTCAGCAAGATCCAAGCCTGCCCGCCGGAGTGACCGCTCGACGATTTTCCGCATGACGGAGGAATCGTCGACGATGAGCACTCTTAGTTTTTTCACTGCGCTTCCCCTGGATTTGCGGAATTCGTGGTTTCGCCGGCCCCGGATGTAGCGTTGGCCAACCCAAGTTGTACCAGCGGCAAGAGATGGATGTACTCGGTCTGCAACATGTCCATGACGGCCTGGCGCTCGGCTTCGGCCAGAAGCGGCAAACAATGCTGGATGAAAGTGGGTCCTTCCTGTTCGTGAGAAGGTGAAGGTTCCGGAGGTTGCGAAACCTCTCCGGGATTCACCGGAGGAACTTCGATCTGAGTCATCAGGAATTGATCGGCAACGGCAACGATGCCAACGAGGTAGGGATCATGCCCCGCGCGATCAGGGGAGTGATGATGTTCGAAAACGTCAACGAACGAAGGCATGAAGTTCCACGCCACGGCCATCCAGCGGCCAACTCTGCAGTGGTCCGTGCCGAAGTAATCGCGCTCGAGGGGAACGTTGTCCGCCCAATCGGAAGGAGGAAGAACTCGCTGCTTGGCTCCTTCCTCGACGACCAGAATCCAAAGCGGTAACTGGCCGATGTCGTGAAGAAGGCCGCCGAGGTAGGCCTGTTCCTTTTCAAAATAGTCGACCTGGTGGGCGACGCGTTCGCTAAGGAGGGCGCAAAGAAAACTGTGCTGCCAGAAGGCCAAGAGTTGAGTAACAGGCAGGCGCTTTCCAGCAAATTGCATGACCGAGCAAGTAAGGACGAGAGTGCGGAGACGCTCGGTGCCGAGAAGAATGGCGGCCTGCTCAATGCTGAGGACGCGGCTACGCAAACCGAAGAGAGCGGAATTACAAAGGCGAAGTACCTGAGCACTGAGGCTGGGGTCGGTGCGAATGATGTTTCCGACTTTCTTCAAGTCAACGGTGGCTGCGCTGAGGAGGGCGTTAAGATCGAGAACATAATTAGGCAGCGTCGGGAGGCCCTGGCCGAGAATGGCCATTAGACGCTTCTTACGGCGATCTTGCTGCTCAAGGGTAAAGGCTGAGTTGGCCGGCGAACGAGGATTCGCGGAGCTTACGGATGAGGTCATAGTGGTTCGGGGGCGTCCGAGACGCCATCCTTTCCTTGATTGGCAGAAGCAGAAAATGCCTTGGCCAGACCGGTGAGGCGATCGGCGAAAGCGAGATTCGGTTCCGGGAGAACACGGAAAAGCAGATCCCGTGAAGAACGGTTTCGGTGAAAACGGACCCAGAGGTAGGCGGCCGCGCGAGCCAGGGAGATCCTGGTGGCTTGCAATTCCTCCGCGTAATTACAAATGGTGGAGGTCATGTCGCAAGGGTCACGAACAGTGTCGAAGGAGGTCTCTTCACGGGCAGCCGTGCGACGGAGATGATCGAGGAGACGGGCGATGACGCTGGCAGAGGAAACGCAAGCGACGGTCCGGCAGCCGAGCATCTGTTCGACGGCATAGAGGAAGGTGTGATCCACGGGATCGGCGAAGGCGAGATGGAGCAGCCGACCGTCAGGAGAAGCATGGGCGAGAACGGCGCAAGCGGATTCGAGCAGAGGAACCGGGAGGAGATCGTTCCAGGACAATTTCGCGGGCTGGAAGTCGAGGGGGAAAACGGGACAGCCCCATTGCTGGCCGAGCGCCTGGGTAAGTTGCTGTTCGGTGACCATGCCCAGTTGGAGAAACCAATCGCCAATCCTGCCGCGGCCGGATTCGCGCTGCTGTTGGAGCGCGGAGCGCAGCTGTTCTTGAGAAAGAGCACCGCGGTTAATGAGCAGCAGGCCCAGAGGCAGTCGGAAGGCGCGAGGTTTTTCCTGACGAAAACTGGCGAGCAGACTTTGCACCCGAAAAGCAACGAACGATTTCAGACAAGAAAGCTCGCAATACCAGCGGCCTTCGAATTCGACACCGCGAGTGGCGTGAAGCCAGGCCGACCAGAACTTTCCCCGATGGGGGCACCCGGCACTGGCGCAACGACGCACGAGACGCTCCCACCAGTGACCGCCGTGTGAAAGCGAATTCAGCGACGTTTCCGGCTCCTGCGGGAGAAGCGCGATTCCCGGTGCGTTCATAATCCTCGATCCTTTCCCTACAGCTAAAGAATTTCGGCGCGCTGGCGGACGCTGGCGACTTCCGTGACCTGGAGGCCAAAATTTCCGTCGACGACGACGACTTCGCCGCGCGCGATCAACCGTCCGGCGACGAGGAGCTCAACGGGCTCGTTGACCATTTGATCGAGCTCAACGACCGCGCCGGGCATGAGTCCGAAAATCTCGCGAAGGAGCATTTCGTGGCGGCCGAACCGGATGGTGGCCTCGAGTTCGACATCGAGAAGAAGGTCGAGGTTCGAAGGCAAAGAACCAGCAGCGGGAGGCTGGGTTACTGCAGAGGCTGGTAGTTCCTGGGGGAGAGGTGTTTGCTGTGCCGGCTGAGTCTCGTTTTCCGGCTGAGTCTGTTGCGCCGGCTCAGTTGCCTGCATCAGTTCCGCCGGCGCAGCGGATAGCGTTTGACAGAGCTCAGGACTCAAGAGCAGGGAGAGAGAAAGATCGGGAACTTTTTCGCCGCTAAGCCGCAGAGCGGCGTTGAACGGCGAGTGCAGAGCCGTGAAATCACCGGACAGAAATTTGATTTCGATTTCTTTGCCGGTTTCCAATTTCCACGCAGTGGCCACGGCTCCAGCGACTTGACGCAAAAGTTCGGCAAACGCATCGCGGTGGGAATCCGTAAATTCAAGCGCGGCATCGAGCGGTTTGGACGTCAACAACTGCGCACACTGAAGTGCAACGGGCTTTTCCGCAACCCAGAACAAATCGCCTTGAAGAACGCCGCCGCCAGAAAAACGAACCATCACACTCTTCTCGGGGTCCAGCGAAGAGGTCACCGCCGCGGCAGGTTGTCCGATTACCGTCGCAGACGGAGAAACGACACCCAACTTTCCGAGAACGGCGGCGAAGCTGTCCTTCCAGATTTCGCAAAACTTTTGAACCGCAGGTGACGCGTGGGTGACGGTCATTTGAATTCCTTTTCACGAGGAACAGCCCAAGAGGAGCGGCGTTCAATGCGCGCGCCCTTTTGCGTGCCGTGCCGCACCGGATAAGCGAGGAACAAGGGCTTGCCGGCGACATTCAAATGGACAGGATCCTGCGCTCGCTTCGGCAAAGTCAAGACACGTCCGGGTTCGAGAGAGAGCAGATCGCGAACGTGTAGAGTGCTGGCCGGCAAATTGAGCTGCACGTCGAAGCGGCTGTCAAGGAGACGTTCGCGGATTCTGCGGCGCGATTCGCCTGAAGGGATGCGGCCGGAAAAAGACCATTGCACGGTTAGTTTGCGCAGGAGGGCGTTGGCGACCACAGCGGGGAAAGCAAGACTGATGGTGCCGCGCGTCTCGGACATGCGGATTTCGAAACTCAGACACAACACTTTTTCCGTGGCCAGCATCAGGTTCTGTGCCTGAGCCAGCTGCTGACGCTGTTCGAATTGAATGTCGAGTTCGAGCACGGGTGCCCAAGTAATCTGCAGGTCGCCGGCGATCAACCCGACAACGGTCTCAAAGATCTGTTCTTCGATTTCGGTGGGCTCGCGAGGGTCGATGGAATCGGCGCCAGAACCTCCGAGAACGAGGTCGACAATGGGAAATACCAGCGAGAGATCAACCTGAATGGCGGCGCGGGCATCAATGGGCATGATGTGAAGTGAGGCAACATAGGTCAGCTCGGGAAGGCGGCCCAAGTATTCGACGTAAGTGATCTGTTCGGCGGAGACAAGATTGATTTCGAAAGCAACACGAAGATAGGCGCCCAGGGAGTTCCCGAGACGGCGGGCAAATGATTCATGAAGCGAGGTGACAATGCGCACTTGGTCGGGTAGGAGAGTGCTCGACTTGCCGAGATCGCACTTTACGATATGTCGCTTGCTCCCCGGCCCGGGAGCTTTACGGGTTTGCTGGGCGGAGCTGAGGAGCACGTCAATTTCATCCTGGTTGAGAATTTTGCCCATCAGGCCTCCTCCGTGCTGGCATTGGTCCTTGTATAGGAATCGCGTGAGCCAGAACTTGTACCGATGCAGCCTTGCAGGCGCGACCGCAAGCGGATTAGTGCGGCGGTGTGAATCTGAGAAACGCGCGATTCGCCGATGTCAAGGATTACACCCACTTCTTTCATAGTGAGCTCCTCGAGATAGTAGAGGCCGAGCACCTGACGTTCCTTTTCGTCGAGTTCTTCGATAGCCGGGGCGAGGATGGCGCGCATTTCAGCGCGAAGCGTGAGATGGAAAGGATCTTCGTCGGGGCGGCTCGCGGCGACGGCGACATTTTCCTCGATGAGGCCGTCGTCGGACTGACCCTGAAGGCTGCCGAGGTCCAGGCCGCGGAGTTCGCCGAGAAGCCGCTGGAATGCGCCGAGTTCGATGCCGAAACGAGAAGCGATTTCCGGCTCCGAGGGAGCGCGACCGAGTTCCGAGGCGAGTTCGCGGTTGACCTGTTCGATCTGGCGGGCCTGGCGACGGAGGTGACGCGGGCTCCAGTCCATCTGACGCAGGCTGTCTAGGATGGCGCCACGGATGCGAAAACGCGCGTAGAACTTGAGCTGAACATTTTTCTGCGCATCGAATTTGTCCACGGCATCGATGAGGCCGAGAATTCCGGCGTGAACCAGGTCATCAAAAGGAACATGCGAAGGCAGACGATCATGAATGCGGCGCGCAATGTAGCGGACCTCCGGAAGATTTTCGATGAGCAGGCGCTGGCGTTCCTCGGAATCCATTACCGCACAGCGCTGTCCCGGTTTGGAACTTGTCGTCAGCATCGCCCAATTCCCTGCCCGTTGTTCCGCGTGAATGGAATCTCACTCATCGAACCACTCCAAGGGACTGCACCGACACGGTGGCCGGAATCTCCGCGGGAGAAAGAACGACGATGCGCGGAATGAATGGCTCGAGCAGGCGCCGCAAGTGGAACCGCACCGGACTGTTGCAAATCAGAACGGTAGAACTGAGAGCGACGCGATCTCCCACAATACGCTGGAGGCTATCCAGGACGTGGCGGAGAGGCGCGGCGGCGCCACCAGCGGGACGATCACCCGATGATTGTGGATCAATCTGGCGCTGGAACTCCTGCTCTATGACGGGATCGAGCGTCAGGACTTTCAGTTTGCGATCGTCGCTGAGGAGCGGTTGAACGAGTGAGCGCCCCAGGACCTGTCGAGCTGCTTCGACGAGCGCGATCTGGTTCTTGTTGACTGGCGCCGTTTCGAGAAGAGCTTCGAGGATGGACGTAAGATCCCTGATGGAAACCTGCTCGCGAAGTAGTTGCTGGAGAACCCGTTGGACTTCACCGAGAGTGAGAAGTCGCGGCAAGAGCTCATCGACAAGCTTCGGTTGCGTCTCGGCGAGCGCATCAAGAAGCCGTTTGGATTCCTGGCGCGTGAGAAGTTCATGGGCATACTGGCGGATGATTTCCGCGAGATGCGTTGCCAGGACAGAGGTCTGGTCGACGACAGCATAACCGGTGGAAAGCGCTTGCTCTTGAAGCCCCGGGACGATCCACATGGCCGAAGCGCCAAAAGCGGGTTCGTTGGTGGAGATACCCTCGATCGGAGGAGCGGATGGTTCCGAGCTGATGGCGAGGAGCCGCTCCTGTTGCATTTCCCAGCGGGCGACTTCCACGCCACGAAGCAGGACAACGTATTCGCGGGGCTTGAGCTTCAGGTTGTCCGTAATGTGGACGGAAGGCACAAGAAAACCGAGCTGCAAGGCAAGATGGCGGCGCAGAGCGCGGATGCGCTGCAAGAGCTGACCTCCCTGAGCCTGATCAACAAGCGGCACGAGGGCGTAACCGACTTCGAGACTGATTTCGTCAAGCTTGAGCAGGCTTTCGATCTGCTGTTGCGGATCAGACTTCTTCTTGTCGCCGACGATCTCCGCAGGCTTAACTTCCGCGGCTCCGTGTTGCGGCGCGCGAGAAGCAAGATAAGCGGTGATGGCAGCAATGAGGAAGAAGGAGAACTTCGGCAGGCCAGGGATCAGGCCGAGCAGGAACATGACACCGGCGGCAATGCGCAGCGGCATGCGTCGGCCAAAAAGCTGGCGGCCGAATTCGACGCCGACCGTGGCTTCGGTAGTAGTACGCGTGACGACCATTCCGCCAGCGACGGAAACGAGGAGCGAGGGGATCATGGTGACGAGGCCGTCGCCGACGGTGAGAATGGTGTACGTTTTGGCGGCCTCCGCAAGCGGAATGTTGAGTTGAAAGACACCGATAAGGAAGCCGGCAACGATGTTGATGGCGGTGATGAGTATGGTGGCGAGCGCATCGCGCTGGCTGAAGCGCGCTGCACCGTCCATCGCGCCATAGAATTCGGCTTCCTTGCCAATTTGTTCACGACGGGAACGCGCCTGCTGCTCGTCAATGACGCCCGCGTTCATATCCGCGTCGATGGCCATCTGCTTTCCAGGCAAAGCATCGAGGGTGAAACGCGCAGCTACTTCAGCGGTGCGAACGGCGCCGTGGTTGATGACGAGATACTGGATGGCGATCAGCGCGAGAAAGATCACGAAGCCGACGACGTAATTGCCGCCGACCACGAATTGACCGAAAGCCTGGATGACATTGCCAGCCGCGCCGGAGCCTTCGTTGCCGTGGAGAAGGATGCGGCGGGTGCTCGCGATGTTGAGCGAGATCCGGAAGAGCGTAAGAAAGAGGAGCAGAGTTGGAAAGATGGAGAATTGAACGGGTTTCAGTATGTAGAGAGCGGAAAGCAGGACGAGGACACCGAGAGTGACGCTCATCGCGAGGAAGAGGTCGAGAACGAAGGCGGGGACCGGGACCAGCATGACAAACACGGTTGCCACAGTGGCCACGGGCATGAGCCATTCGGCGGAGGAACTTTTTTGGGCGATGATGGTTTCTGTGGCCACGATGATCTCCTACCGCGCTCCTGCGTTCGATGGCGCCGGGCCGGACGGCGATTGCATGCGCGTCTGCGCGCGGTAAAGAAAAGCAAGAATTTCGGCGACCGCGGCATAGAGTTTCGGAGGAATCATCTGGCCGACGTCCGCGGCTTTGTAGAGCGCTTGCGCGAGAAGCGGATTTTCGACGATCGGAATCTCGTGCCAGCGGGCAAGCTCCTTGATTTTTAGAGCGATCAGGTTGCGGCCCTTAGTCACCACGACGGGAGCAGCCATTGTGGCGGGACGATATTCGAGCGCCACCGCGTAGTGCGTGGGGTTAGTGATAACCGCAGTGGCGCGCTGGACGTCTTTATTGAGCGAGCGGCGAAGGATTTCGCGGCGGAGACGCCGGATACGTCCTTTGATCTGCGGGCTGCCTTCGGAGTCTTTGGCTTCCATCTTCACTTCCTGCTTAGTCATGCGGAGAGACTTCTCATAGGTTTGCCGCTGGAGCAGGTAGTCAACGCCTGACCAAGCGAAGAGGACAAGCCCGGACTGCCAGGCAAGATCGAAGCATAACCTGCCCATCAGCGCGAGCGCGGCACGGGAGTGAAGGCGAGCGGAGTGGAGAATCAACGGAGCGCTGTTGAGGATGAGGCGAAGAGCCATGTAAAGAATTGCACCGGAAGGCAAGAGCGAGCGCAGAACGCGGCTGAAACCAGCCAGAGAAAAAAGCTGCTTGACGTTACTAGCAGGGTTGAGACGCTGTAAATTCGGAGTGAGTGCCTGGGGGGCAATGATCAAACCGCCTTGCGCAAGGGTTCCGGCAACAGCAACGCAAAACGCAACGGCAAAGATGGGCGCGACCCACTGAGCGACGGTAAGAGTGGTCCAGCCAAACACGGGAGCGTACTGAGTCCAGTCACCAACTACACTGGCATTCAAGACCCGTGCAAAATAGCCCTGCCAGCGTCCAACCCAGACTTCGGGGTTCCAGGCGAGCAGGAAAACAACGGAGAGCAGGGTCATAGTGGAAACAAGATCACGACTGCGGAGAATCTGGCCCTTTTCCTGGGCCTTCTGCCGGCGGCGGGGTGTTGCGTTTTCTGTGCGATTGTCGGCCATCGAAGGAGTCCGTTTAGTGCGCGAGGTGGAGCAGGCGTTCGCTCCAACCCAAAGCGAGAGTGAATTGCTTCTCGAAGATGCCCGGCCAAAGGCCAAGGGCAATGGCCAGGACGGCATAGCCAATCATGCTTTTCAGCGGAATGCTGAGGAACAAGGCGGGCATCTGCGGCGAAGCCTTAGTGAGAAAACCGACGGTGACGTCGAGAAGAACGGTGGCCAACAAGATGGGAGTGGCGATCTGCAAGCCGATGAGCCACATGCCCGCCGCGGCATGGAAGAGTTCCTTCATCGCGGCAGTGGAGATCACGATGCTGCCGACAGGGACGTACACGAAGCTCTTCACGAGCCCGCGGAGAAGCCAGTGATGAACGTTGAAGTGGAGGAAAAAGAGAAGAGCAAAGAGTTGGTGGAAGATGGAGAGCACCGGGGTATCAACGTTGGTCTGCGGATCGATGATGTTCACCAAAGAAAATGCGAATTGGAATCCGGCAAGTTGCCCGGCGAGCTGTGCGCCTTCGATCACGAATTGCAGGCAGAGGCCAAGAGCGAGGCCCAGCGTCAATTCGCCGAGAACAAGTCGCGTCCAGCCAAAGGGCGTCAGCGCGAACTGAGGAACGGCGCAGACTGGATAAAGGAGAGCGGTAAGAACCAGCGTGAAGGCGGCCTTGACACGCGCGGGAATCGAGAGGCTGCCAAGGAACGGTGCGAAGGAGACAAAAGCTCCGACGCGCAAGCCGATGGGCAAAGCCCGGTAGAGCATGTGTTCGAGAATGGACAGCACGAGCGCAGGCTCCTTCAGTGCGTATAGGCCCGGAAATCAGCAAAAAGTGTAATCGTGAAAGTGACCAGGTGATGCAGTATCCAGGGCGTCAGGAAGAAGAGAATGACGCCGACCGCGAAAAGACGCGGAACAGTGGAAACGGTCATGTCTTGAATGGAGGTCATCACCTGGCCGATATTGATGACGAGGCCCACAACCATCGCCGCGAGCAACACCGGGGCTGAGACCCAGAAGGCGGCTTCGATGGTACGGCGGGCGAGTTCCACAACTTGTTCCGCGTTCACAGTGCACCTCAAAGATGAAAACTCTTGAGCGTCGAGGCGACAACGAGATTCCAGCCATCGGCAACGACGAAAAGAAGAATTTTCAAGGGCGTGGAAATCACCACCGGCGGAAGTTGCAGCATGCCGACGGAAGTGGTGACCGAAGCGGTGACCAGGTCAATCACGAGAAAGGGGAGGAAAAGAACCGCGCCGATCTGGAATCCGGTCTTAAGTTCGGAAATGATGTAGGCCGGAACGACAACGCGCATGGAAAGGTCTTCGGGTTTCTGCGGGCGAGGCTCTTTGCTCATTTCGACAAAGAGAGCAAGATCTTTTTCACGGGTGTATCCCAACATGAACTTGCGGAGAGGCACGGAGCCGCGTTCGAGAGCTTGCAAAGTATTGATGCGGCCGTGTTCGAATGGAGCGATGGCTTGTTCATATACGATGGCACCCACGGGCTGCATGATGAAGTAGGTGAGAAAGAGCGAGAGACCGATGAGCGTCTGGTTGGTAGGAGTCGTCTGGGTGCCGAGAGCCTGCCGCAGGAAATGGAAGATGATGAGTATGCGGACGAAGGGCGTCATCGAGAGGAGAATTGCCGGTAGAAAGGTAAGGAGAGTGAGCAGAAAGATGATGGTGATGGAAGTGGAATCGCCGCGCACGGTGAGTCCGGGGATTTGGAGGACTGGACTCTTTTGCGCCGCGGCTGCATGAGCCGGCAGAACTAGCAGGCAGACAGGGACCGTGAGGGACGGAAGAGCAATTCGCGCGGCGATGAACTTTGTGAGTTGCATTACCGGGTCCCGTCCTGACTACTATCGCTGGAAGCTGCCGGATAGCGATGATGCGGCTGACTTGAGCCTTCCAGGCAATGGAGAAGCGAAATGGATTGATTTGTTGCGGCGATCAAGAAGCGTTGATGCTCGATTTGCACAATGGCAAGAAAGCGCTTCTCACCGAGCGGAAGCGTCTCGCAGAGGCGCATGGAGCGTTCACGGCGTTGGAACTTGATGCTGCGGAGCAACGTGAGAACGAGCATAAGGAAGCGAGCAAGCCGGGATGAGGATTCGAAAGTGCGCGGGCCATCGGCTGCTGCCTGGATTTTGACCTCACGCATGGTCACACCTGTTTCCGATGCGCTCATGCCAACTCCGTGATCCGAACAGCGAGGCGTTGGCCAACGACCTCAAATTCCGCCCAACCGATCAGCTGGGTATTGACGATGACGGGAACGTCGGAGCCATTGGCGTTGCGCGATTCGAGGACCGCGCCTGGCTCAAGCTGCAGGAGGTCCCGCACAGTGAATTTGCGCAGCGGCAAGTCCACGCTCAGAAGACAAGGTAACCAGCCGGCTTCTTCCCAGAGATCTTCCGGGATGGCGACCGGGACTTCTCTCGGGAGGGCAGGCAGAGTGGCCATGACCTATCGCTGCACCAGGAATTCCGTGAAGTACACTTCGCGCACGCCGAGCTCGGGAACATTTTGGTTGAGCACGTTCACAAGATTCTTCTTGAGCTGAGTCTTCCCTTCGGACGTCAGGAGGGAGTCCGCTTTGCAAATGGTGAGAACAGAGAGAATCGCGTCGCGAATCCGAGCAACCGGGAGGAGAGTTGTCATCTTCTCGCGATCCGCACCTTCCGGAAGGTGGTCGACCCCCAAATCCATGGTGACACGCAGGAAGTGGGTCTCTTCGGGATCGGCGAGATTGACCGTAAAACCCTCCAGATGAATTAGGTATTTCGGAGCGGAGGATGATTCTGCCCTTCGAGCGGCTTCCGTGGTGTGGCCGCGCTGGATGACAAACCAGGCCCCGCCTCCGCCACTGATCGCAGCAAGGAAGGCGATGAAAAGCAACACCCTCGATGAAGATCTCCGCTTGGTGACCGCGACCGAATTCGCCTCTGCCGGTGCGGCGGCAGAGACGGAAGGTGTCGTGCTGGCTTCAGTACTCATCCCGAAAGAAGAGATGCAATTTGAGCGCCGAAACGCCGGGATGAGAATTGAGGTGGCGATGATTTCAACGGACGGAAATCACTGAAATGCAGAGACTTAGAAAGCGCGCCCTCGCAAACAGAATGCGGTTGCGGTCTGAAACGGGACTCGCATCACAAGTTCGGAAGAAGCTCATTAGAGAGCTTTAAGAATGG